>NZ_JAFOIN010000093.1:0-10348 GCF_017421385.1 Ruthenibacterium sp.
CGACAAGGTGAAGATCATGGTTGGCGGCGCGCCTGTCACCGAGGCTTTCTGTGAGCAGATCGGCGCGGACAAATACACCGCCGACGCCGCCAGCGCCGCCGACGCCGCCGTCGCTCTCTGCCGCGCCTCCGCATGAACGGGAGACTGCATATGACCGGAAAAGAACTGATTTTTCAAACGCTGCGCCACGAACCTACTCCGCGCGCGCCGTGGGTCCCCTTTGCAGGCGTCCACGCGGGCGCGCTGGTGGGTGCCACCGCCACACAGGTCCTCACAGACGAGGAGACGCTCGTCCGTGCTTTGCTGGAAGTGAACCGGCTGTACAAGCCGGACGGACAGCCCGTTGTATTCGATCTTCAGCTGGAGGCCGAGGTACTGGGCTGCGGGCTGGTGTGGGCCGACGACTGCCCGCCCTCCGTTTCTTCGCATCCTCTGGCCGACACGATGACGGTGCCTTGCCGCTGCACGCTTCCCACAGCCGAAAGCGGACGCATGCCCATGGTGCTTTCGGCCATGCGCCGCATGAAAGAGGCCGTGGGAGATACCACCGCCCTTTATGGGCTGCTGTGCGGGCCGTTCACACTGGCCAGCCATCTGCGCGGCAATGATATCTTCATGGATATGTTCGACGACGAGGACTATGTGAAGGACCTGCTGGGCTTCTGTGCGGACTGTGCCAAGCGCATGAGCGATCTTTACCTGGACGCAGGTATGGATGTGATTGCCGTAGTGGACCCTCTGGTCTCTCAGATCTCGTCGGATCACTTTGAAGAATTCCTCTCCGCACCCTACACTGAACTGTTCCGCTATCTGCGTGAAGAAAAACAGGCGTTCTCTTCCTTTTTTGTGTGCGGCAATGCCACCCGCAATATCGAGGTGATGTGCCGCACCGCGCCGGATTCTATTTCTGTGGACGAAAATGTGGATATCCTTGCAGCCAAGGCCATCTGCGATAAATACAATGTGGCCATCGGCGGCAATATCCCGCTTACGTCCATCATGCTTCACGGCACGCAGCAGGATAATATGAAATTCGTGGCGGATCTTCTGGCCCAGCTGCCGGAATATAAAAACTTCATTGTCGCGCCGGGCTGTGATATGCCCTATGCCGTACCTGTGGAAAACACCATCGGCGCTGCGCAGGCTGTGCTTGAAACGGAAGCCGTCCGGGAGATGGTGAAGAATTATGTGGCCGCCGAGGACGACATTGCGGTGGAGCTGCCGGATTACGAAAATCTGCCCCGTCCGCTCATAGAGGTGTTTACGCTTGATTCCGCCACATGTGCGGCCTGCACCTATATGATGGGCGCGGCCAATGTTGCAAAGGACACCTTCGGGGACGCCATTGATATGGTGGAATACAAATTCACGCTCAAGGAAAATATTGCGCGCTGTAAAAAGATGGGTGTGAAAAACCTGCCCAGCATCTATATCAACGGCAAACTAAAATTTTCTTCCATCATTCCCAGCAAGGAAGAGCTGGAGGCCGCTGTCCGCGAGGTGCTGTAAAAGCAGCCCGGCCGGGCGTACATTTTAAGATTTACGGCTTTCCCGTCGGGAAAAGCGGCGGATGTGCGTTGTCCGCCGCTTTTTTGCAGGGGCGGCCGGTTGGGAGTGTTTCATATGATAGAGGATATTCTTGCCAAAGCAGGCTCAGGCGCGCTGCTGGAGCGGCAGGACGCACTGCGCCTGTTGGAGGTGGCCACCGGCAGTGCGGAATATTATGCACTGCTGGGTGCGGCCAATGCGTATGCGCGCACAGCGTTCCGTGGCCGTGGCGTTATTTTTGCGCAAATCGGTATTGACGCCCAGGCCTGTGGCGTCAACTGCAAATTCTGCAGCCTTGCCGCAGACGCGCGCAGGGGCCAGCCTGCCTGCATCAAAACGCTGGAAGAGACGGTGGAATTGGCGCGTGAGCTGGCTGCCAGCGGGATCGAAGACCTGTTTTTGATGACGACCGCGGAATTCCCCCAGGAAAAATTTCTGGCATACGGCAGGGCAGTGCGCGCAGTGCTGCCCCCGCAGATGCGCCTTGTTGCCAATGTGGGGGATTTTGGTCCGGCCTATGCTGCAGCCCTGAAAGAGGCGGGATTCACTGGTGTGTACCATATCCACCGTCTGCGGGAGGGCACCGACACGAATGCACGTCCGCAGGCGCGCATCCGCACGATGGATGCCGTGCGCGGGGCAGGGCTGGAGCTGTATTATTGTGTAGAACCGATCGGGCCGGAGCACACGCATCAGGAACTGGTCGACGAAATGCTGCGCATTCGTGATTACCCCGTGGGAGTGATGGCCGTGATGAAGCGCATTGCTGTGCCCGGTACGCCGTTGGGCTCGCAAGGCGAGATATCGGCCGCGCAGCTTGCCAAGATCTGCGCCGTTACCACGCTCACCGCCCGGCCGCCGCGCGCTATGTGCGTACATGAGCCGGATGAGCTTTGCCTGATGGCCGGTGCAAACCAGATTTATGCAGAATGCGGCGTGAACCCGCGCGACAATTCGCTGGAAACGCGCCTCAACCGCGGGTTCTCCACAGAGCAGGCCCGTGCGCTGCTGCAAAAAACGGAATGGGAGGTCTAGAGCCTCTTTTCAGCTAAGAAAGGCGCGATATGATGGAACTGTATCTCATCACCGGTTTTTTGGGTGCAGGGAAAACCACCTTCCTCAAAAATTTTGCCCGGCAGTTTGCCGGCCGGCGGCTGCGGCTCATCATCAACGAATTCGGACGCGCCGGCGTGGACGGCACGCTGCTGCGGGAGCTGGACGCGGCGTTGGACGAGATCAGCAACGGTTCGATTTTCTGCGCCTGCCGTTTGGACCAATTTGAGGCCGCGCTGGAGCAGGCGGCCGCGGATGCACCGGATGTTGTGCTCGTGGAAGCCAGCGGCTTGGCCGACCCCACCAACGTGCGCCGGGTTTTGGCCCAATTTCCCGCTGTTTCCTACCAGGGCAGCGTGTGCGTCGCAGATGCCGCGCGGCTTGAAAAGGTTTTCTCTACTGCCCGGGCGTGCCCCCGGCAGCTTGCTGTCTCCAGCCTCGTGCTTCTGAACAAAACAGACCTTGCCACCGAAGCGCAGTGCGCTGAAGCAAAAGCGCTTATCCTGCGCGCCAACCCGGCGGCCCGCATCCGCCGCACGCAGTTCGGGCGGTTCGAGCCGGAATGGCTTTCCCTGATCGTACCGGATGTGGATGTGGATGAGGTATTGGACATGCCGGATATCACCCTGCAAAAAGCGGTGCTGCAGATCCGTCCCACGATGCCCTTTGCGGCACTGCAAAAGTGCCTTGTACAGCTTGCGGGAGAGACATGGCGTATCAAAGGCTTTGTACGCGTGCCGGAGGGCATCTTTTACGTCGACTGCACCGGGCCGGAGGTTCGTCTGACGCCCTGGCAGGGAGAAGCGGACAACCGCCTTGTACTGCTGGCCGGAAAGGGCATGCAGCTTCGCAGGACGGCCAGAACTGCCGTACAATGGTATAACGATTACATTGAGGAACTTTCGATGCGCTGAGCGGCACAGGAAAAAGTGCAGTTGAAACAGATCTTCCATAGCCGGCCTTATGAACGCACGGGCCGAGTTTCAATAAAGAAAAAATGTTTTCCGGCTCAAGCATGCCGCCAAAGGAGGGATAAAAAGCTTTGCGTTTTTTGTGCGGCCGCCACCGGGATGGATACAAACAGCCGGCGGAAAATGACGCCGCCGTAACGCTTCATCAGTTGTGAGAAGAAAGCATGTGCAAACATAGTGTAAAATTCGGGCGGCAGCTTCACGGCGCTGTCGTCTCAATGTGACAGGTGCCCATGTTTCCCACGCCGATGATACCCAATTTGATTTTTTCCATAGTTATGGCCCCCTTGTTTTTTCCGTGTTTCTCCCGCGGGAGGAACGCTACCTTCAGAATACAAAAAAATTGCGCATATTCTTTGCTGAAATTGGCAAAAAACATGCGCAAATTGGCTTTTTGGAATCTAAGCGTGTTCCTTTCGATATTGTCGGGGCGAAGTGCTGAAATGGTTTTTGAAGCAGCGGCTGAAATAAAAGGAATCGGAAAAGCCGCAGCGTTCGGCCACCTGTGCGACGGGGACGTCTGTTTCCAGCAGCAGATCCCGCGCATATTCCAGCCGCAGCCCGAGAATATACTGCTTGGGCGTTGTTCCGGTCACCCGACGGAAGGATTGCAGGAACAGCGTCTTTTTTACGCCGGAGCGGGCAGTAAGCTCTTCCAGCGTAAACGGACGGGCAGGGTCCTCATGGATATGCTCCAGCACTTTTTTAATACGGATAAGCTCTGCGGGAGCATTTTCCCCATGCAGTGCGGAGAGTATTTCACATAAGATCTGCTCGAGCAGAACATTTTGCCGCCATTGATAAAGATATGTTTTTTGCTTGTAGATCTCAAACAGAGATTTGAACAGAGGCTCCAGCCTGCCGGGCGGTTCGATTTTGGCAACCTCGGGCAGCGGAAGGCGGTCCACGTCCGACGGCAGCGTGAAATGGACTCCGTAGAACTCCATGCAGGGCTGCCGCGCAACGGAAAGACTGTGCAGTACGCCGGGACAAAAGCACACAAGATCCCCTGTTCGGACCGTAAACTGCCGGCTGCCCAGGCAGATGTCGCCTTGACCGCGAAGTACATATACCAGCTCATAATTGGAAATGCGCCGCGGCGCGATCTGCCAGCCGCAGAAGGTGGCGCGCCGCACCAGATAATCCAGTTCCACTTCCAGATGCTTCCACATCCGTGTACACCTCTTTGCGCCGAACACGCCCGTTTTTTGTAATGATAGCGGAATTTTATCCAGATTTCAACCATTTCTGCATGGCTTTTTCCGCCGTTCCGGTAAACTGAGGGCAAACACCGAAAGGAATGGGACGTATGATCTGGGATAGGGAACGCTATATCGCGCACTGCAATTTTGAGTTTACAGGAAGAGAGATGTTCTGTGAGCTGTTTGGCCTGCTGATCGGTCTGGAAGAGGAATGGCAAAGGCAGGGAGCCAGCGCCAAGGAGATCGCCCTCACGGCCTTCGATTGGGATTATGTTCTCAAAGCGCCGCTTGCGGGCAATTGCGAGGCAATCACAGGCCTGACGCCCCGGGTATTGGAGGAAACGCCGGAATTTACCGTCTCTGTGGACGAGATGGGCCGTAAAACGAAGTTGTGCAGGCAAAGCGCTACGATCCCACTGCCGATGGAATATCCCGTCAAAACAATGGACGACTGGCTGAAGGTCAAGCATTGGTATGAATTTTCGGAGGAGCGTATTGACCGGGAGGCGCTGCTGCATCAAAAGGAACTGCGCGATAAAGGCTATCTGACGATCCAGTGGGTGCCCGGCGGGTTCGACGAGCCGAGGCAGCTTATGGGCGAGGAAGAATTGTGTATCGCATGCTACGAGGAGCCGGAGTTGATCGCCGACATGTTGGAAACCATCGGAAACACCTGTGTAAAAGTGATGGAGCGTGTGGCTGAGATCGTCCCCATCGACTGCCTCAGCATCCATGAGGACATGGCGGGAAAGTCCGGCCCTCTGTTCGGCCTGGCGCAGATTGAAGCGTTTTTGCAGCCGTACTATCAAAAAATATGGAATTGCGCGCGGGCCCACGGAGCAAAGATATTCTCCCAGGACAGTGATGGAAACATGAACCCTGTGATCGACGCGATCCTCGCCTGCGGTGTGACGTGCCTGTATCCCTGCGAACCGGCGGCGGGAATGGATATGATGGAGCTGCGAAAAAAGTACGGCGCCAGGCTGGCCTTTAAAGGCGGCATTGACAAATTTGTACTGCGCGGCGATTTCCAAGCCATCCGCGCGGAGTTGGAATACAAGATGTCCGGTCCTCTGATGGGCGGCGGCACAGTGTTTGCCATTGACCACCGTATCCCAAACGGAGTACCGCTTGCCAATTACCGCTATTATGTTGAGACCGGGCGCAGGCTGCTGGGCCTCCCGCCCGCGAGGGAAGAGGGCTGGGCGCGCATGGCCTTCTGACGGATATCCGCTAAAAGCCGGGCCGGAGATATTTCCGGCCCGGCTTTTCCGTGCAGAAAGAAGATACCTTTTTCTGCATGAAGGCGTCTTTTGCATAGGCTTTTAAGGTGGTATACTGGGCATAGCAAGGATGCAGACCACAAAAAAAGGAGAAATCGGACGATGACGGTTGTGGAAAAAATCGTCGCGCTGCGTGCGGCTATGGAAGCGGAAGGAGCAGACGGCGTATATGTGCCGTCCAGCGACCCGCATATGACGGAATATCTGCCGGCCCGCTGGCGCTGCCGTGCGTGGCTGTCGGGCTTTACGGGTTCGGCGGGAACGCTGTGTGTGACACGGGAAGCCGCCGCGTTGTGGACGGACGGACGCTATTTCATCCAGGCGGAGCGGCAGCTGGAGGACAGCGGAATCACGCTGATGCGCATGGCCCAGCCCGGCGTGCCCACCGTGGAGGAATGGCTGGCGGACAGGATGCCCGCCGGCGGAACGCTGGCACTGGACGGCGCCTGCACCAGTGTGTCCGTGGTGGAATCGCTGGAAAAAGCGCTGGCGGAAAAAAGAGCTGTCCTGCGTGACCACGATTTTGTTTCCGCACTTTGGCAGGAGGGGCGGCCGCCCATACCTGCGACAGAAGCATGGCTGCTGGAGCCGTCGCGCGCGGGACTTTCCGCCGGGGAAAAGCTGCATATCCTGCGGGAGAGGATTGCCCGGCAGAACGCAAACGCCATGCTGGTGTGCCGGTTGGATAGTGTGGCATGGCTATTGAACCTGCGTGCGGACGATGTGGAGTACAACCCGTTTGCGCTCGCTTACTGCCTGGTGGAGCCGAAGGGGGCGCATCTGTTCATTGACACGAGCCGCGTGCCCGCCGGGGTGCAGACAGTGCTGGAGGCGCAGGGAGTAACGCTGCATCCGTATGGGGATATACGGGACTTTCTGGCTGCGGCGGAAACGCCGATGGCGCTTTTGTATGAGCCTGCGGGTACGAGCTGGACCCTCCTGCGGGCGCTGCGCCAAAACCGGGCCGTGACGCTCTCGGCGGGTAAAGACCCCATCCAGCTGCTCAAAGCCGTGAAGGATGAAACAGAGATAGCCGGCCAAAAAGAGGCGCACCGCAGGGACGGCGCGGCGATGGTTCGGTTCGAGATGGAGCTGCGCCGCCGTATGGAAACAGGGGAAGGCTGGACGGAATTTGCAGCATCCAACTATTTGACGAGCCTGAGAATGGCGCAGAAGGACTGCCTGGGCGCAAGCTTTGAAACCATCGCGGCCTATGGGGCAAACGCGGCTATGATGCACTATGCCCCCATGGAGGATACCAGCGCGGAGCTGGAGCCGCGCGGGTTCCTGCTGGTGGACAGCGGCGGGCAATACCGGGACGGCACCACGGACATCACGCGTACCTATGCGCTGGGCCCGCTGACGGACGAGGAGCGGGAGGCGTATACGCTTGTGCTCAAGTGTCACATTGCCGCCGCGCGCGCGGTGTTCAAAGCGGGAAGCGCGGGTATGCATATCGACATTCTGGCGCGGGAAACACTCTGGAGGCGCGGCCTGGATTACCGCTGCGGTACGGGCCACGGCGTGGGATTTGTGGGGGTTATCCACGAGGGCCCGCAGGGCCTTTCCGCAAAAAATGACACGCCGTTTGAACCGGGCATGACCGTCACCGATGAGCCGGGCATCTACGAAGAAGGCAAACTCGGCGTGCGCATTGAAAACGAACTGCTGTGCGTGCCAGTATGTGAAACAGAATATGGAGCGTTTTATGGCTTTGAACCCTTCACCTACTGTCCCATTGACACGCGCCCTCTGAAGCTGGAGCTGATGACCAGGGAAGAGCTGGAATGGCTGGACCGTTATCATGCGGCTGTGCTTCGGGAACTGGGCGCATATCTCAATAAAGAGGAAGGTGCATGGCTGGAAAAGGCGTGCGCGCCGGTGGCACGATGAATGTGTGTATTGCCGTTTTGCTGTGTTTTGCGCTGCTTGGAGCGCTGGATGAAGGAAGCGGAGGCAGGCTGGGGGTCCTGTTGTTTTGCTGGATGACGTGGGGCCTGTTTGTACCGGAACGGTCCGTAATGCCGCCTGACGTAGTGGAGGAAGTGCTGGTAATCATTCTGAAGATCACCATTATCGTATGTGGTTCTCTGGTAGCTGGCAGGCTGGTACTGGCAAAGTGCAGCCGGTGGCTGGAGTGGGCCGCATCCAGGCTGGGCGTCAATGAATATGCTGTTTTGGGGCTTTTGACAAGCCTTGTCTCAAGTGTTTCCATGCTGCCGCTGTATCCCCGGATGGATGCCAGAGGGAGAATGATAAAGGCTGCGTTTACGGTATCCGGGGCATTTGTATTGGGCGGGCAAATGGCCTTTGCGGCTGGCGTTGCAGACGGACGCGCCGTTGCAGCATATTTTGCAACAAAGCTGGCCGGCGGTTTATTGGCTTTGATATTGGTGTTTTGCTTTGCGAAAAATACGGAAGCAGTATACACAACAGATATATCCGTAACGCAGGGTCAAAAATAATACAGGAGTTGACTTTTACGGGTGGCTGCGCCGAGAGAAAATACAAAAAATATTCCGAATATTGTTTTTCAGCAGGCGGCTGTATCACAAGATTTGTTGAATTTCTTCAAAACTCCTACTGTTAAAATCAAGAGCTTGCTCCACGTTTTGCCCGTACCTTGAGAAATGCGGTATCCATACTGTTTGGTGAGTTTCATTACAGGCCGGCCTGTGTGGGATTCGTCCAAACAGTATCCGCCCGTACCCGAACAAGCATCGGAGCCTGCTGAAAGGAGAAGGCGGCTGCATACTCAAACGCATATGCAGCGGCAGGACAAGCTGCTTGAGCGGTAACAACAGTGACACACTTGATGGTACTTCCTGAAGTGATGGCGAAAATACCGTTGTCATCCTTACGGTCAAAAGATTTGTCCAATGCTTTGCGCCAAAAGCTGGAGAGAGGAAGCAATCCTTTCTGGCATCGAAAATATTTTACAGCGTCGCTTTGGCACAAATGCGGCGAAGTCGGATACCGCTGGGGATACCACGCGCGCAGGAAAGAGGCTGTCAGAAGCGTGGTTTCCATCCTGACAAAACTTAAAAGGTCTTAAACACAGTCATAACTTTGCAAAATGAAAAACAGCCCTCGGAAAATTATTCCCGAGGGCTGTTTTGGTGCGCCCGGCTGGAACCGAATCGGCGGCTTTCCGGGTCTGAGAGCTGTGACAAAGGGTTTTAAATGGTAATAATCGTGCTATTTTGGGTTGGGATACACTTAATTGTAAAGGGCGGTGAAAAGCCCGGGGAGATGGAGGCCAGCAGGTTCCGCGGATTTTTTGTATATCAGTAGTCAGATAGTGGTCGGGAGAGCGTGGACTGCGATGATCTTGCTCCACGGAAATCAAAACTTGCACAGCAGAAGTTGGATGCGATGATGGGACATAGAGAGAAAAACAGTTCTCGGAACATTTCGATATTTGCTTTACGGCGGCAGGGCTTAATGCGCCTGCCCGGTGAACAGAAAATCGGCCCAAAAGGCAGAGCAGATATACGATGCGCCTCAGCCTTTCACCGAACTCACCGCAAAAACGGAAGATGGCGTGATCCGTCTAAACCGGGTCACACCATCTTCCTTTTAAATTTCTGTCTTATTAATACATAATGTTTCTTAAACCGTCGAAGAGACTGAAAATCCATATATCCAGATGGTGCAGGTTCAATATAGCAAGCTCAGCGATGACTCGGATTCTGTGGATTACTGCTCACCGTCATGGTCATGGGCAACGTCTGCGTCGTCAGCAGCCTCACACGCCATTCTATCACAAAGAAGCATGGTGCCCAGCTCTTGTGCAATGAGACTTATGTCAGTACCAGCGGCATGGCTCAATAAGGCCCGGATATCTCCTAAGAAAGGGCGCAGTCACAGAAATATTGTGCAGCAATAAAAACATCTGTCTGACGCTTGGCCACGTGGGAAAGCAGCGCGAAACAGGTCTCTTTATAGCTGAGGCATCTCAGCCACCGTGCCAGTCCTGCGCGATTTTTCCGCACGGAACACAGCCAGATGGCCATTGAGGGAATCGTTGATGTTCGTGCAGGAGATGGACGGCTGTTCGCCCTGCAGCACGCGCACAAAGTCCTCCACCAGCCGCAGGTCTCCGCCGCCGTGGGAGCCTGTCATGCCGCTTTTGTCTCCGCCGATGGCAAGGTCCACCACTTCCTCGCGCCAGCCGCTCTCGCTGGCCGTGTCGATGGTGCGCACCGTAAACACCGAATCGTCGAACACGCCTTTGATCTCGCCCTTTGTGCCGATGATGTGCAGGTTGCGCTCCGCCTTGGCCGTGCCG
>NZ_JAFOIN010000094.1:0-3868 GCF_017421385.1 Ruthenibacterium sp.
GCGCTGCTGGAAGTAGCGGTCGGCCCTCATTTACTGGGGGCATCTTCTTGCCCCCTGATCTCACGAAAGGGGGGCTGCCCAATTGAGTACATCCGAAGTTTTTCAACTTTGCCTTGTAATCATCGGCATTTGCGGCCTGTTCATACAGGCAAAAAAGAAGTGACCGCCGGCACCCTGACAAGTACGGCGATCACTTCAAAGACATAAGTTAGGGCTGACCGTTTCCGGCAGCGCCCTTTCTGTATTCAGTATACCTTCAGCGCCTCAAGTTGTCAAGCCGCGTAGGGCAGCCAGTCCTACCTCTCTGGCGCCTTTTTGTACTTTGCAGACATGACCCTGAGCAAAGCATCGTCCGTCCCGCCGTCGCCCTTCCCTACTGAGAACCGCCAGCTGCGCAGGGCGTTGAGCGCATCCCGCGCCATGCGCCATTCCGCATCGTTGAGATAAAGGTCATACAGTCTTTCCTTGTCCCACGGCAAACGGTTTTTGTGCCGCGGCGCATCTTCCGCCCGGACGGCGAGCCGGCCGATGGGCGGGTCCGGCACGCCCCGGGCTTTCTGCTTTCTGTACTCGTCCATCAGAGCCACAACGAGCATGTTCCTCTGGATCTCCGTCATCCGGTACAATCGTTCTCTCGCCATCGCCGGCGCCTCCGTTTCCTGTTTCATTACCTCAAGACTACCACACCGCCATAGCGAAAGCCATTCCCCGTCTGAAAACTTTCTGAAAACAAACGGCTCATTCCCGCTGCGGCTGTGACGCCTTTTTTGTACGGGCGGGCCTTTCTGTCTGCTCCATGGACGCATGTACTTCCACGGAATAGGTTGACTCCGGCGTGGCGGACAATTCCATTTCATTCAATCCGCGCCGCACCGTGCGCTCCACTGTATACGCCGCCTGCTTCACATCACTCAAAAAGCGCCTCTGCTCCTGCGGCTCCAGACCGGAGCACATTTGGCACACACGGTCAAAGGAAAAGGAACGGACGTCCAGACCGTATTTCTTTGCGGCCACATACGCCGCGCAGTAGCTCTGCGCACTGTATGCCGCACGGCTGAAACGGCCGTCATGGATGTCATAGCTGGCCGCCGCCTGTTCCCGCGCAATGGCAAGGAACGTGGTCTGCGCGTCCATATTGTTGCGCACATAGATGGTACGGTTTTGGGCTGCATACTGCGCCTGTATCCCCTCCGGCACCGCTTCGCTCACAGCAAGCCGTACCGGGCTGTTCGTGAACACCGCCGTCACCAGCTCGTCCGCTGCATAGACCAGAGCCCTGTCCGGCTGCCGGCCGCGGGTCTGGCTCACGTCGAACTTTTTGCCCACATAGTACCCGCTGGCCGCTGTGCCGTCCTCGCGTGTGTAGTCCTGCCCGATCAGCGCCGTATACCCGGCCTCTCCGCCGCGCACACTGCGCCCGGCCCGCTTCCATTCGTCAAACGTCTTCAGCCATGTGGCCTCCGGCGCGTCGCTGTGGAACAGCAGCAGGTTCTCGATCCGCTCCGGGCTGCACTGCGCGGTGAAATCCAAAAATCCCCGCAGCGAGCTGCCGTCTTTGAACGCATCCGCCGTCAGGGCGTCGATCCGCGTCCACAATTCCTCGCGCTCTGCTTTTTTCTGCGCTGCGTATTCTTCCCTGGACAGCTTCGGCTGCTCCTGTACCGGCTCTGCCTCAGCCGGGCCTTTCATCAGTTTTGTCAGATCCATTCTCCGTCATCTCCCCTTCTGTTTTTTCCTGTTTTCCGGTGGACGCCGGCGCTGCGGCGGCCTGCGTTCCGCCGCTTTTTTCCGCGCCTGCTCCCGCTTCAGTTCGCCCAGCTCCTGCTTTACACTGGGCCTGCCGCCTTCAGCCCGGATCCTTTCGGCACTCTTTTCGGGCTGTGGCTGCGTAGAGCTTCGCTGTGGCGAGGAAGGTGCGGACGGACTCTTTTCTGCCGCCGGCATGTCCGGACCCGTCCGCTGCGTAAAATTTCCGCCCACGTTGAATGCGTCGTCCAGCTCTGTGACTTCAAAGGCGATCCTGCCTTCCGGCATTTCCACGACCTCCGTCTGTACCGCAGCCTGCTGCTCCGCCGCAGGCATTGGGCCCACCTCTGCTTTTGCACCCGTATCCGCCTGCAGATAGTCCACGCCCATCTTCTCCAGCACGCGGTTGACCTTGGCCGCGTCCTCCGCCCACACTGCAAACTCGATCTTTCCCGCTGCCTTCGATCTGTCCCGGACCGGCACATACAGCAGGCCGCGCACATTGGCTTCCCGTGCAAATTCCTTCATCCGGCTTTCGGGTACTTCAAAAAAACGCAGCGGCTTGTTCTCCCGCAGCAGCCGCGTCAGATTGGTTTTGCCATGCATTTTTTTCTGATCCCGGAGCACTGCCGCCGCGAACACCGCAAAGTTTTTTGCCGCCTCGCCCGTCAGCTTGAGCGCCACCTCCGTCCCCTCAAGGGAATATCGGACGATTTGGTCCGCCGCGTCTCCGCCATAGTTCATCGCGCGTCACCGGCCCTTTCCCGTTTTTTCGCCGGAGCATCGATGCGCGAAAAAGAGTCTGCACCCGGAACCAGCGCCAGTGTGCGGCCGTTGTCCCACTGCATGTGCAGCTGGCCCGCGTCATCCACGCATAGCACCGTCCCTTTCGTCCCTGGCGGGACGGGAGACCAGGGGTCTTCCATCCTGTGCAGTTCGACCCGGCATCCGGCCGGATACTGTTTTTTAAGGAGATTGACCATCTCTCTGCAGGGCATCCCGTCTTTTCTCAGCCTTATCAGCACCTTTCTGTTTTTCGTTTTCCACATATTTTTTCTGTTCTGCACGCGCTTCCGTCAGCCGCTGCCCGATCTCCACAGAATGCTTTTCGATCCTGCCGCACATCCGGCTTTCCTTCCGCAGTACTTTCAGCCGGGCCGTGATCTGTCCGATACGCGGCGAATCCGGGGCGCTGCGGTACAGGCCGTGCCGCTCTTTTGTCAGCGCCGCGATCTCGTCGAGCAATGGCTTACGGTATTCTGCCAGCTGTTCCCGGCTGTCGATCCCGTGCCGCAGGAGAAACCGCATCTGTTCCACATATTGATCCAGCTTCCGGATATCCTGCCGCACGGCATAGCCGGGATACACCGGCTTTTTCGGCAGCGCGCCCAGCTCATACAGGTAGCGGTAATACAGCGCCCGCAGGCCGGTGAACCCGCGCACGGGCCTGCCGCGGGTGCGCAGCCGGGCATACTGCACCCGCGGCACGGCCTGTCCCTTTGTCCCGCGGCGCGGGTACAATATGCGCATCCGGATGGCTTCGGGCGTGTACTGCTTTCCCAGGGTCTTAAAGCGCACACAGCGTTCCTTGCCCGGCGGTCTCAAAGTCGGATACTTACGCTGCATCCGAAGTTCATAGCCCTGTCCCTCCAGTGCCTTTACAAATTGCCGCCACGTCAAAGAGGCCGCGATGGCGCTGTCCACATCCTGCCGGATGGCTGTGCGCCATGTCGGCTTCCCATTTTGTTCTGCCAGCCATTTCCCGTACTGCTTTTTTCCACGCTCCGACTCCGGGCTTTCGATCACCGACAGCCCATATTGCCGGCACAGCCGGTCCGACTCAGCGCGTACCCCGGTATAGTAGGTTCTGGCGCTGCTGCGGTATTTCCGGCCTGTGTCCATCGCCACCGAATCCCATACGATATGGTTGTGCAGGCAGTGTGTATTGAGATGTGTCGCAACGACGGCCGGATATTGGCCGTGCAGAAGCCTTTCCGCCAGCTCCAGCCCGATCCTGTGCGCCAGCTCCGGCGTCAGTTCCCCCTCGGCAAAGCTCTGCACCAGATGATAGCCCTGTACGCCGTCCATCCGGCCCCACCGTTCCTTGTTGGCCCGCATATCC
>NZ_JAFOIN010000095.1:0-29133 GCF_017421385.1 Ruthenibacterium sp.
GCTCCCGCCACATTAAAACGAAACCTGGCGTTGTTGAACGCCAGGCCTCGCAAAGTTCTGTACTTCCATTCTGCTCAGGAATTATGGGACTTCGAGCTCAATTCCTGTTGCACTTAGTTTGACAATTCACTCTTATCCCAGTAAAGCTTTTCCGAATGAAATACGCACGAAACGCCATGTTTCAGCCGTCTCCTGCGCACATTTTCCTATGGACAAATAAATTTCATCCCTTTACAATTGTTGTATTACACCAAAAAGGAAGGAAAAGGAACCATTCATGGGAAAACGTTCATTCGCTGCAAGACTGCAGCAGCTTTTCTCCGCGCACGATATGACTCTGGGCGCTCCCTGGAAGCGCATTCTTGAGTTTGCTATCCCCATGCTGATCGGCAATCTGGCCCAGCAGCTTTACAACACCGCAGATTCCATCATCGTAGGCCGCTATGTCGGCGATAATGCGCTGGCGGCCGTCGGCAGCGCCTCCCCCATCCTCAACCTTCTGCTTGCGCTTTTTGTGGGCGTCGCCACAGGCGTAGGCATCCTGGTAGCACAGCGTTACGGCGCAAAAGATCGTGAGCAGCTCTCCGTCGTTATTGGCAACTGCATCACACTGTCCGCCATCGTATCCGTCATTACAATGATCATCGGCGCGCTTATCACCCGCCCAATGCTCGAGCTGCTCAGCACGCCCGCCTCCATCATCGACTGGTGCGCGGATTATCTGATGATCTATTTCCTGGGCATTGCCGGTTTTGCTTATTATAATATCCTGTCCGGCGTGCTGCGCGGCATGGGCGACAGCCTGTCCGCACTGGTTTTTCTGCTTGTTGCCGCCGCGTTGAACGTAGGGCTTGATTTGTGGTTTGTAGCCGGCCTGGGTATGGGTGTGGCCGGTGTGGCGCTGGCCACCGTGCTGGCGCAAACGATTTCCGCTTTCCTCTGTCTGTGGAAACTGCTGCGCATGCGGGACGTGTTCGACCTGACGCTGCATTACTTGAAACCCTGCTCCGCGCCCATTGCCAATATCATCCGCATCGGTGTGCCTTCCGGCATCACTCAGGCCATCTTCTCCGTGGCCATGCTTGTGGTCCAGTCCCTCACCAACAGCTTTGGTGAAATGGTCATCGCCTGCAACGTGATCGTCATGCGGGTGGATGGCTTCGCGATGATGCCGAACTTCACCTTTGGACAGGCAATGACGACGTATACCGGACAAAACGTTGGCGCGCGCAGGTTGGACCGTGTGCATCAGGGTGCAAAGCAGGGCACCTGGATCGCCGTCGGCATCTCCGCTTTCCTGACTGCATTGATTCTTTTATTCGGCCGCCAACTGATGGGCGTTTTTACCGAAACAGCCGTGCTGGTAGATTTGAGCATGCGCATGATGCAGATTCTCGCCTTCGGATATATCGCCATGTCCATTACTCAGTGTCTCTCTGGCGTGATGCGAGGCGCAGGAGACACGATGACACCAATGTGGATCTCCATCATCACCACTGTTGTGCTCCGCGTTCCCATTGCCTACGGCATCGCATTCTTTACACGCAGCGCCGAGTATCCCACCGGGCGCCCGGAATCCACCTTTATCTCCCTGCTGGTCTCCTGGTCGCTGGGCGCACTGCTCACGGCTGTCGCCTATCGCTTCGGCGCCTGGCGTAAGCGTTTGGCTACCGCAGGACCTGCCCCGCAGCTTTGAACGGCATACCGTCATCCGGCAGAAAAGCACCTGCGGACACATCGTCCGCAGGTGCTTTTGTTTGTCGATCTTTCTCTACAGCTCCGGCTGCTCCAGCTCCAGTGTTCCGTCCGCGTAAATGCGCACTCCAGGCGAAAGCGCCCGCAGATACTGTAATAGCGCCGCGCCCTCTGCATCTTCCATGAGTGTGGTACGTCCTCCATGCTGGATACACGGCTCGAACTGAACGGAATACTCACCCGGCGCTGTGATTCTGACGGAAAGGAAGCCCGTTTCCACCGTATCCATATTGAACCAGAAATTCCCCAGACTATATGCAACATGCTTTCCGTGCTCAAATGCAAAGCCCTGCAGGCAGTGCGGATGTGCGCCCACAACAATGTCCGCGCCCGCTTCAATATATTGGCGGGCCTGCTCCCGCTGAGCGGTTTCCAGCACAGCGGTATTCTCCGTGCCCCAATGCACATAGGCCGCCACAAAATCGCTGTTCTTCCTCGCTTCTGTGACTGCTTGCAAGAAAAGATCGGGTTCGTAGGTGCGCAGCACTCCCGGCTGTGTTGCCCCCGCCTCCTGCGTGAAAATGAATTTTTCCGCACGGGTGGCTGCGACAAAGGCAAGCTTCATGCCGTTTACAATAAAATATTGGGGGCGCATTGCCTGCTCCAGGTCTCGCCCTGCGCCGATATAGGGAATCCCTTCTTGTTCCAGCGCCGCCAGCGTGTCCTCGAATGCGTCCGGTCCGTAGTCGAATACATGGTTATTGGCAAGGCCTGCAAGGTCCGCTCCCATCTGTCGCAAAAAAGAGGTGCTTGCGGGGTCTGCCCGGAACGTGTATAGTTTTCCCGGCAGCGCCACGCCGCGTCGGGAGTACGGGAACTCGTTGTTCACCACAAGGACATCCGCGCCGCGCAGCCGCTCTAACAACGCCGATGAAAATGCATCTTCCACGCCGCCGCCGCTGTCTTTCAAATGCCGCATAATCTCCCAATCATCGTCAAGGTTCACGTCGCCTGCAAAAATAATCTCCGCCGCGCCGTTGCCTCCCTCCCGCTCATGCCAGTTCGAGCCGCTGTCCTGCCCGGAGTAGCGGCCGTACAGCACATGAAGAGAAATCCCGCACAGGTCATAGAACCATGCGTCTGAATACAGGGCCTCTGCTTCGAGACGATCATCTATTCCCTCCAGCAGACCGGACGGCGCCTCCTGCGCGCACCATGAAAAAAATTCTTCCGTCAGCGGGTGCGCACTTTGTACCGCAGCCAATTGACGCGCAAGCGTTTCGGGCACAACCTGTACGGCCTGCCCCTCCGTGCTGCTTCCTCCGGATGCCGGGGATTCCGCTCCCCATGCGTCCGTTCCCCGCCCGGAAAAACCAGAGCAGCCTGCCAGCAGCACGGAGCACAGTAAAATCGCAGCGATATATTTTTTGCAGCTCATCCCTTTGTCTCCCTGTTTTATATCAAGCGCACACGGCCCCAATTTTCCCCGAAACGCAAAAGAGGCCGGGGCTCACGATAGGCCCCGGCACATTCTCTAAAGAATTATTTCCAAAGCACTGCCAGCGTCCGGTGGACAAATGTGCAGGTCAGTATAATATTGTATCCACCCAGCATCACTACATACAGCTTTTTATTCTTCCTGTTCCTGATCTTCCCCGAAAAGGACATGATCATAAGGCAGGAAACCACTACGGCGGCGATATCCGCAAACGCCACCACCGATTGAGGCGCAAGCGCGGGAAAAAGCGAATCTGTCCACCAGCTTACCGGCAGCGCGAGCAGATGCACGAAGGGAACGGCCAGGATGGGCGTGACACTCGCTGCGTAATCCCCGTGCCCCGCACGGATGAATACCACAACGAGGCAAAGTGAGATTGCCAGTATCGCAACGCATTCTGTAACCATTCTTTTCCCTCCCGAAACTTCTCTGTTTGCTTATTGTACCGCAAAATAAAATTTTCGTCCACAACTTTTCAGAAAAAGCTTGACGAACGCAAAAAATTCCTTATAATAGATAAAGGCACTTGATTTAAGCGCCATATGCTGGTGTGGCTCAGTCGGTAGAGCAGCTCACTCGTAATGAGCAGGTCGTCCGTTCGAATCGGATCACCAGCTCCAGTAAGAAAACCCATAAAACAGCCTGCAGACTGTTTTGTGGGTTTTCTTTTTGCGCAAAAGCACAGCCCATGCTTTCCAGAGACGCGCTTTGGCCTTATGAACATTGTACGGAACATTTTCACAAGGGCTTGTTTGCGTTCGAAGCCGAACTGCACACCCGCAGGTATATCTCCTATCAGCCGAGCGCTGCAGACCATTCCGCCTCGCGGAAACCCACCAGCACAAAATCGTCCGCCACAATCAAAGGCCGCTTCACAAGCATTCCGTATTCACCCAACAAAATGTACTGCTCATTGTCCGTCATTCCAGGCAGCTTGTCCTTCAGCGCCATGCCTTTGTACAGCAGACCGCTTGTGTTGAAAAAACGCCGGAGAGGCAGGCCGCTTTTTTCATGCCAGGCCCGCAGCTCCTCCGCGTTCGGGTTTTCTTCCTTGATGTCGCGCAGCGTATAGGTCACGCCATGCTCATCCAGCCATGCCTTGGCACGCTGGCAGGTGGAACATTTCGGATACCAGACCAAAACCATTTTCTACATCCTTTCTTCTTATCAACTGCCTGTCAATATCGATAACAAAAATATAAAGCCCAACAAAACAGGCTGATGCAGCAAATATGCCCACAAGCTGTGCCGCCCCAGCCAAACCAATGGACGGCAGGCAGGCCAGCCGCGCACCGTCTCTTCGGCATACGGGCGCAGAAAACGCCACAGGAAAAGCCCCGTCCAGAACAGAAATATCCACGGGATCAGCGGAAAATAATCCGCCGAATAGAAGCCCGGGCCGGGCAGGCCAAGCGGAAACAAAAACGGCACGCTGTACAGCTGGCGCGGCAGCTCAAACAGCTGCAACTCGCCAATGCCCAGATATCCCATCGGGACGCTTCGCAGGAACAAAAACAATACAAAGGAAGCTATGGCGCCGGGCAGCGCTGGCGCGCGGTCCAGAAAGCGGCGCAGCAGCGCGCTGAGCAGCACGGCCGCCCCAATCAAGTGCAGAACGCCGAACAGTATTTGCTCCGATGGCATCACCAGCATCGTAACGGCCGTGAGCAGAAGTCCGCAGCCAAATGTGACCGTGCCACGGCGTACCGCATGCTTCCCATAAGGAAACACAGCCCCCGCCAGCAGAATGAACGTCCAACAGATGAATTGCTGCCAGATATGCGCGTTGCCCGTTTGCGTAAACCATGCCGCAGGTCGGCCGAATACATAGACCCAGTCGTAAACGCCATGGTATACGGCCATATTTACCAGTGCAAAACCGCGCAAGGCATCGAACGCCGCGATTCGCCGCGGGGCAGCCGACCATTTTTCCCGCACGGCTTACAGTGCCTCTGTCACACACAGCGCACCGTAGTTGCGCACATTCAGCACGTAACAGGAGCCCTCGCCGAACACGCTGTCCATCGCCGCGCGGTACGCCTCCAGCAGATGCACCGGGACGAACGCCTGAATGGTGCCCGCAAAGCCGCCGCCCTGCAAACGCCACGCACCATACCCCTCGAGTATATGCTGAGAAAGTGCCAAACCAAGCGAAACGCCCTGCTCCCGCGGATTTTTTGCACTGTATGCATTCTGGTTGTATTCAAACGACGAATGGCCGCCTGCCACGATCAATTCCAAAAAGTCTTCAAAGCGATCCTCACGGATGGCACTGCATAACGCACCGGCACGCCGACTGTCCGCAAAAAAGTGGATAGCGCGCAGTACGGCACGGTCCCCCAGTTTTTCACGCACACCAGCAATATCCGCATAAAAAGCAGACTCATCCACTTCGCGCAGCACCGGCTTATCGAAATAGGCCGCCACTGCTTCCATCTCCTGGCGGACGGCCGCATATTCATCGGTAAGCGACGCATGGCTCCCTTTTGTATCTGTAATGCACAGACAATAATCGTGTTTTGCCAGATCAAAATCCACTTTTTCCACTACGGGGCTGGCAGGATCACGAAAATCAATGGTGATCACGCTGCCCACGCTGCAGGCTGTCTGATCCATCAGGCCGCTGGGTTTGCCAAAATATTCATTTTCCGCATATTGACTGATCTTTGCGATGTCTACCGCGGAGAAACGGCCTTGGTTGTATTCCCCATTGAATACAGTACCAATGACAACCTCGAACGCAGCCGAACTGGACAGCCCTGAGCCGCGCAGCACATCGGACGTGGTATAGGCGTCGAAGCCGCCCAGTACACCGCCCTGCTTTGCGATGCCCGCAGCCACGCCGCGGATGAGAGCGGCGGAGCGGCCCTGCTCTGCCAGCACAGGAGACAGCTGCTCCAGCTTCACTTCGTCCCTGCCGTCAAAGCCTTTCGATTTCACACGTACCACATCGTCCGTGTTTTTGGAAACCACGGCAATCACGTCCAGATCCACCGCGCCGGCCATTACCACGCCGTGGTTGTGGTCGGTGTGGTTACCTCCGATCTCGGTGCGGCCGGGCGCGGAATAGATGGCGGCTTCCCGTTCCTCGCCGTATAGCGCCGCAAAACAGTCCAGCGCATCCGCGTACCGCGCACGCTGGCGCTCCAGCACGCCAGCCCGCCGGCCATACAGCTTTCCCAGGGACGCGTCCCACACACCGCGCTCGATCTCTTTCTTTAACTCTTTTGCCGTTGACATATTACCGGCCTCCCCTTGTCTTTCGTTTATCCTATAGACGCCGCCGAAAAGCGGCCCCGATGCCTTCTTCTCCGCCGGGGTGCCGCATGGCGGCGCATTTTCAGCGCCGCTCCAAATGCAGCCCGGTACTGCCCCGGTGTCAAATCCATTATAACAGACATGCGCTTGATGTAAACACTATTTTATATCACGAAAAAATGGACTTTTGTTGATTGATTTGCTATAATTAAATATCATATGAGGAATAAGAGGCGGAATCGTTTTTTGTCCCACACGGTTTCGCCGGAGGTGAATCGGATGCCCAGCACATACAAGCAGTCGTTCAAGCAGAATTATACCGACAATGTGGAACTTTCCATCTTCAACTGCGGCCTGCAGAGCTGTGAGCGCGGCTATACCTGGGGCCCCGGCGTACGGGATCACTATCTGATCCATTATGTTGTCGACGGGAAAGGCACATATACGGTAAACAACACAGTTTATGAGCTTCGGGCGGGGGATATCTTTCTTGCAAAGCCCAGCCAGCTCATCACTTATTCCGCAGACAAGGAGGAACCGTGGGAATATTACTGGGTGGGCTTCAACGGGGCCTGTGCCAACAAGCTGGTGCTTCAGCTGCCTTTTCGGGAGGACATGCCCACCCACCACTGCAAAAATGCCGAGCGCGTAAAAAAGGCGCTGTTCAATATTTTTCTGTCCCGGGGGCCCGAGCCGCGCAATGAAACGCTGATGGTCGGATATCTGTATCTTTTCATTGCTGAGCTGATGCAGGAGGCAATGGACCTTGAACCGCATGCCTCCAATTCCAGTTCTCAGTATGTCATCAACGCAATCAAGTATATCCAGTTCAACTATTCCCATGACATCAGCATCGACGATATCGCCAAGGCTGTGGGCGTCAGCCGCAGCCATCTGTACCGGGTATTCATGAGCAACGTGGGACAGTCCCCTATTGATTACCTTACCGGCTACCGCATCAGCGAGGCATGTTTCCTTTTAAAAAATTCCCAGCTTTCCATTGCGGAGATCGCCGTGTCCGTCGGCTTTTTTGACCAGTTCTATTTTTCCCGCGTGTTCAAAAAAAGCAAGGGCGTTCCGCCCAGCAAATACCTGACCAGCATCAACCAGGAAAAAGCCGCGCGCTAGCACGGCTTCCCCGTTATTTTCAAAGCGGCATGCCTGCCGCTTTTTTTGTGAGGAGAACCGCTCATATGCCGCTTGTCAAAAACCAGATCATCCCCCTTACCATCGACGCACTGTCCAGCGACGGCAACGGCGTCGGACGTTTTGAGGGCCAGGCCGTTTTTGTCCCGTTTGCCGCCGTGGGCGACGTGCTTTCCGTCAAGGTGGTAAAAATCTGCAAAAGTTACGCCTTTGGCATCGTCGAAAGCGTCCTCACGCCCGGCGCCGGGCGCATCCCTGCGGACTGCCCTATTTTCGGCCGGTGCGGCGGCTGCTGTTTCCGGCATCTTTCCTACGAAGCGGAGCTTGCGGCAAAGCAAGGCTTCGTGGCGGACGCCCTGCGCCGCATCGGCGGGCTGGATGTGCCCGTGCGGGACATCCTTCCCTCCCCACAGACCGAGCGCTACCGGAACAAGGTGCAGTATCCTCTGTTTCTCGCAGGGGACGGCAGTGTTCAAGCCGGCTTTTATGCGAGCCGCAGCCATCGGCCGCTGCCTTGCGGGGACTGTCTGCTCCAGCCCGGACCGCTGAACCGGATCGCCGCGACGCTGTGCACGCTTCTGACGCAATATCATATCTCCGTCTATGATGAACAGGCACACCGAGGGCTCGCGCGCCATATTTATTTGCGCCACGCCGTCACAAACGGAAGCGTGCTTGTATGTCTTGTCTGCAACGGACGCAGCCTGCCTCACGCACAGGATATCTGCGCCGCGCTGGTAAAGGCGCATCCGGAGGTAGAGAGCGTGGTATTGAACGTCAACACGCACAAAACGAATGTTATCACCGGAAAAGAATGTATCACGCTGTACGGTCCCGGCGTGCTCCACGATACCATGCGCGGCGTACCCGTCGCGCTCGGTCCGCTTTCTTTCTATCAGGTGAATACCGAAGGCGCGAACCGCCTATACGGTGTTGCTGCTGATTTTGCCGCGCCCGGCCCCGAGGATACGCTGCTGGACCTTTATTGCGGCGCGGGTACCATCGGCCTTTCCATGGCGGAGCACTGCGGCAGGCTTATCGGTGTAGAGATCGTACCCGAAGCGGTGGAGAGCGCCCGGCGCAATGCCGCCGCAATGGGGGTAGAGCACGCGGAGTTTTTTTGTGCCGACGCCGGAACCGCCGCACAAAAACTGGCCGCCGACGGCCTGCTGCCCAATATCGTCGTTCTGGACCCTCCCCGCAAGGGCTGCGACGAGCCGACGCTGAAGGCCGTATTGGCCATGGCCCCCCAGCGCATCGTGATGGTGAGCTGCAATCCTGCCACCGCCGCGCGGGATCTTAAATATCTTTCTCAACACGGATATGCTGTACACGCCGTACAGCCAGTGGATATGTTCCCGCGCACAAAGCATGTGGAATGCGCGGCGCTTCTCTGCCGCGAAAAACTCTGAAAGTCAACAGAACGGAGGCTCCGCATCCGCACCGCCATGTCAAATGAAACGATATCAAACAAGCCTGCCGGGCGTGTTCTGGATTTGACTTCCGGCAGCATCACCGGCACAATGCTCCGGTTTGCTCTGCCCATGATCGCCGGCAATCTGCTGCAACAGCTTTACAATGTAGCCGACACGCTCATTGTCGGTCGTTTTCTCGGTTCCGTCGCGTTGGCAGCCGTTGGCTCGTCTTATACGCTGATGACCTTTCTCACCTCTATCCTTCTGGGGCTCTGCATGGGCAGCGGAGCATTTTTCTCCATCCGTTACGGAGAAAAGGATTTCTCCCGCCTGCGCGCCGGCATTTTCGCTTCTTTCACGCTTATCGCCGCGCTGACATTCGTCATCAATGCCGCTGTCTTTTTGTGGATCGACCCTATCATGCGCCTGCTCTCTGTTCCCGTCTCTGTGTATGGGCTGATGCGGGAGTACCTTTGGGTCATTTTTTTCGGTATCGCCGCCACGTTCCTTTACAATTTCTTCGCCTGTCTGCTGCGTGCGGTGGGCAATTCTGCGGCACCTTTGATTTTTCTGGGGATCTCGGCGGTATTGAACATCGTGCTGGACCTTGTGTGTGTGCTGGTGCTTCATTGGGGCGTGGCAGGAGCTGCAGCGGCGACTGTGTTTGCACAATGGATATCCGGTATCGGGTTGGGGCTGTACACACTGGCGCGTATGCCGGGCCTGCGTGTTTCCCGCAGCGACATGCGTTTTGATCGGGCTCTCATGACGGAAATCTCTCATTTTTCTCTGCTGACCTGCATGCAGCAATCTGTCATGAATTTCGGTATTTTGATGGTACAGGGCCTGGTGAACAGCTTCGGGCCTTCCGTCATGGCCGCATTTGCCGCCGCGGTAAAAATCGACTCCTTCGCCTATATGCCCGTGCAGGATTTCGGCAACGCATTCTCCACCTTCATCGCTCAAAATTACGGCGCCAAAAAAGAAGATCGCATTCGCGCGGGGATTAAAAGCGCGGTCGGAGCCGCAGCTGTTTTCTGCCTTCTCATCTCCACATTGGTGTTCCTTTTTGCAAGGCCGCTTCTCTTGATTTTCATACGTCCCGAGGAATCTGAGATCCTTTCTATCGGCGTGGAGTATCTGCGCATCGAGGGCGCTTTTTACTGCGGCATCGGCGCATTGTTCCTGTTATACGGACTGTACCGTGCCATCCAGAAGCCCGGAATGTCTCTTGTGCTCACGGTCATTTCCCTCGGCACACGCGTAGTGCTGGCTTATACGCTTTCCGCTGTACCCGCCGTCGGTGTTGCCGGTATCTGGTGGTCCGTCCCCATAGGCTGGTTCCTTGCCGACCTTGCAGGCCTGCTTTATTACAGATATTACATCCGAAAAAATCACGGATTGTTCTGAACGGAGGCTTTTCCATGGAGATTCGAAATGTCACAAGTATTTTCTTCAGTCCAACAGGCTCCACCCGGCGCCTTGTGTCCATGCTCTCGAAAACGTTTCCCTCAAAACCACGCGAGGTCGATATCACGCCGTATACACAGCGCGGACTAAGCATGGACTTTGGCCCGGATGACCTTGTGCTATTTGGCGTCCCCGTATATGGAGGACGCATTCCCTCTCCGGCGGTGCAAACGCTGCGCCGCATGCAGGGCAGCCGGACGCCTGCCGTCCTGGTTGCGGCCTACGGCAACCGCGAATATGACGACGCGCTGCTGGAGCTTGCGGATATTGCCGCTGCAAACGGGTTTATCCCATTCGCAGCGGCCGCGCTGATCGCGGAGCATTCCATCATGCATTCCGTCGCCGCCGGACGGCCCGACGCACAGGATGCGAAAAAAATCGAAGCGTTCGGCACACAGCTATGGAAAAAGCTGTCCACATCCGAGGCGCTCTCTCCAGTTTCCGTAAAAGGGACTCGCCCTTACAAAGAGTTTGGCGGTGTTCCCATGAAGCCAAAGGCCGGGCGAAGCTGTACCGGCTGCGGAATCTGCGCCGCGCTTTGCCCTGCACATGCCATCCCCGCTAACGTTCCCAGTTGTACGGATAAGGACGCGTGCATCTCCTGTATGCGCTGCATCAAGGTGTGTCCCGTCCACGCCCGCAGGTTGAATCCCTTGATGCTGCGCACTGCAGAAAGCGCTTTTTACCAAAAACACAACGCACGGCGGGAGCCGGAATTCATTTTATAAAAACAAATATGGGCAGGCACGCTGCTTTACCCGCCGTCAAAGAAATTCCTGCTTTCCGCGGATACCCGGCTTTTTTCTTTCTTTGTCATCCCACTCAAATCGAGGCGTAAAATCAATGCAGTCATTTTTCAAAAAGCTTCCGCGCTATTCCCTGCGCTTGCTGCTTGCCTATCTGGTTTATATCTTTACCGGAGGTGTGTTGGCCTATCTGCTTCCCCGCCAGGCGCGAAACCTTCCCCAAACCGACAGCTTTTACGGCATCGGCCGCGGGCCGGACCGGGCCGTACTGGTGGAGGAGCCACAAGATGCGTTTGCACGCCGCATGGAAGTGATCCGTACCGCGCAGAGCACACTGGACGTCTGCTATCATTGTGTCAAAAGCGGCGAGACTACGGAGTGCTTTTTCGCAGAACTGTTGAGGGCGGCCGACCGAGGCGTGCGCGTACGCGTTCTGCTGGACGGCACTGTGGGCGGCCTTTCCGGCGCGCGGAGTAATATCGCCCTTGCGTTGCGTGCGCATCCCAATATCGAATACCGTATTTATAACCCCGTAGATCTGCTCAGGCCATGGGAATGGAATGCACTGCTGCATGACAAATTTATCCTGGCAGATGATCGGATGCTTCTGTTGGGCGGCCGCAATATCGGCGACGAATATTTCGCCCCGCCCGGCTACGAGGGGGCTGTCACATATGACCGGGATGTTCTTGTTTTGAACGATCTTGCCGGGACGCCGGATTCCTCCGAAAGCGTGACCGCACAAGCCAAAATCTATATGGATACGCTTTGGGATGCGCCGGAGACCGACAAATTCGGCACACTTTCACCAAGCCGCCGTGCAGACGGCCTTGCGGCGCAGGAATACTTGAAGGAAACTGCCGCAAGATGGGAGGCCGCCGCCCCCTCGTTCTATCTGCCCTCGGAGCCTGCCTCCCAATGTGCCGTTCCTACACAGCGCGTCACCCTGCTGCACAATCCTGTCTCCCCGTTCAAAAAAGAACCCACACTGGGCGCGACGCTGGCGCAGCTTCTCTCCGGCTGCCAAAAAATCCGGCTCCAGACGCCCTACGCGACAGCCAATCCGTCAACGCTGGCCGCGCTCACCCGCCTTGCAAAGCAGGGGCATGTGGAATATCTGACAAACTCCATGGCATCTTCGCCCAATTATCCGGCGTTTTCTGCGTATAACTCCCAGCGCGCCAAGTTTTTGGCAACCGGCGTGGAAATCTACGAATATCAAAGCACAGATTCTATTCACGGAAAATCCTGTGTCGCAGATGGGCGGATTTCCGTGGTAGGTTCCTTTAATCTGGATGACCGAAGCCTGTATATCGACACGGAATCTGTTCTTATCATCGACAGCCCGGAGTTTTTCGCACAGCTGAATGCGGAGCTGGATACTTTGTTCGCGCAATCGGCCGCAGTCGGTCCGGACAACGCTTATCTTCCGGGGAGCGGAGCAACGGCGCTGAATGTCTCTCTCGGCAAGCGCCTTTTGATGGGCTTTGTTTCCATTTTCTCCCGGTTGTTCCGGTTTCTGATATGACGTAAAACTAAGTGAGGGATCGTTTATGCAATATGGATTTGTAAAGACAGCAGCGCTTACCCCCAGCATCCGCGTGGCGGACTGCGCCTACAATGCCCGGCAGATCATCGAGGTGCTGCGCGCCGCAGCCGCCGCCGGTGCGGAAATCGCATGCTTGCCGGAGCTTTGCATCACAGGCTATACCTGCGGGGACCTGTTTTTTCAACCGATGCTGCAGCAGGGCGCGCGGGACGCACTGGCTGACGTCCTGCGGGATACCGCCGGGCTGCCGCTTCTTTTTGTTCTGGGGCTGCCGCTTACGCACGGCGGTAAGCTGTATAACTGCGCGGCTGTGTGCCAAAACGGACGTGTGCTGGGCGTCGTGCCGAAAACACACCTGCCCAATTACAATGAATTTTACGAAAAGCGGCAGTTTACACCTGCCCCGGCAGAAAACGGCGTCATTGACCTGTCGGGCGCACAGGTCTCTTTCGGCACGAACCTGTTGTTCCAATGCGGAACGCAGCCCGCGCTGACGCTGGCCGTCGAGATCTGCGAGGATCTTTGGGCGCCTTTGCCTCCCAGTACGCGGCACGCCATGGCAGGCGCCACACTTATCTGCAATCTTTCCGCCAGTGACGAGACCATCGGCAAGGCTGAATACCGCCGTGCGCTTGTGACCGGCCAGTCTGCCCGCCTGCTGTGCGGTTACGTTTACGCGGATGCGGGTGAAGGCGAATCGACCACCGATATGGTTTTCGCCGGACATAATATGGTTGCTGAAAACGGCGCGCTTCTGGCCGAAACTGCGCCTTTCTGCGGCGGTATGGCGTTAACCGACATCGACGTGGAACGCCTTGCGGGGGAACGGCTGAAAAACACCAGCTTCCCCGCTGAAGACAGCGCAAACTATGAAGTCATCCCATTCGTACTGCCGCAAAATGTCTCTCCGCTTACCCGCATCGTCTCATCCGCTCCTTTTGTGCCGGCGGACGCCGAACAGCGCGCCCGGCGCTGTGACGCCATCCTGGCTATGCAGGCGTCAGGCCTGAAAAAGCGTCTGGAACATACGCATGCTAAAACCGCTGTTGTCGGCATCTCCGGCGGGCTGGACAGCTGCCTTGCACTGCTCGTCACCGTTCGGGCCTTTTCCCTGCTGGAGCGCCCGCTCTCCGACATCGTCGCCGTAACGATGCCTTGCTTCGGCACTACGGAGCGCACGCGCACCAATGCCCAACGCCTTTGCGAGGCGCTGGGCGTGACGCTGCAGCATGTAGACATCACTCAAACCGTGCGCAGCAACTTTGCCGACATCGGCCAGGACGAAGCCCGACACGACGTCACGTATGAGAATACGCAGGCTCGTGTGCGCACGTTGGTGCTCATGAACCTTGCCAACCGGCTGGGCGGGCTTGTCATCGGCACAGGCGATCTTTCAGAGCTGGCGCTGGGCTGGGCCACCTATAACGGCGACCATATGAGTATGTACGGCGTAAACGCCTCGGTCCCCAAGACGCTCATTCGGCATATCGTCGCCTCCGTGGCGGACGAAACTGAAAGCAGCGCGCTTCGGCAGGTGCTTCGCGATATTCTGGACACACCCGTCAGTCCGGAGCTGCTGCCCGCTGAAAACGGAAAAATCAGCCAACAAACAGAAGAGATCGTCGG
Source organism: Ruthenibacterium sp. (assembly GCF_017421385.1). Lineage (NCBI taxonomy): Bacteria > Bacillati > Bacillota > Clostridia > Eubacteriales > Oscillospiraceae > Ruthenibacterium > Ruthenibacterium sp. The sequence continues at coordinate 14,404 of NZ_JAFOIN010000095.1, forward strand.
GCCTTACACACTGCACGACTTTTTCCTCTATTATGCCGTGCGCTGGGGGTTCTCTCCGGCAAAGGTCTATTATCTTGCCCGACAGGCTTTTGCCGGAGAATACACAAATGCCGTGCTGCTGAAATGGCTGCGGAATTTTTACAGGCGTTTTTTCTCCCAGCAGTTCAAACGCAGCTGCCTGCCGGACGGTCCCAAGGTGGGTTCCGTAACATTGTCGCCGCGCGGAGACTGGCGCATGCCCAGCGACGCCAGCGCCGCGCTGTGGGTGGCGCAGGCAGATGCGCTGGAGGAATAATGCTTCACAGCAAACAGCTTTTGCTGTTTGCCAGACCGCGGCACTTTCCGTATTTTACGCTCTTTGCCACGGCAATAAAAAATGAAAAGAAGGTATGAAAAAAATGGCTGACCTTGAATTATGCGCTGCGATATCCGATGCATTCGGCCCCTCGGGATATGAAAAAGAGGCGGTCGATGTGATTGAAAGCAGCCTGGGCGGACTGGCCGCACACCGCGACAGCATGCAGAACCTGTATGTCTCTTTGCCGCAGAATGTGGGCGGACGTCCGTTGATAATGCTGGACGCCCATACGGATGAAGTGGGCTTTATGGTACAGAGCATCACGGCCACAGGCCTGCTGCGCATCGTGCCGCTGGGCGGCTGGGTGGAGCACAACATCCCCGCCCACACCTTTCTGCTGCACAACAGGCGCGGTGAGACCGTGCGCGCCGTGTCCACCTCCAAGCCGCCGCATTTTATGACGGCGGCTGAGCGCAGCGCGCCGCTTTCGATGGAGAGCATCCTGCTGGACGCCGGAGTGTGCAGCCGCAAAGACGCCACAGAGCTGCTTGGATTGGAACCCGGCCTTGTTGCGGTACCCGACGTGCAGTTCAGCTACAACGACGCCACCGGTTTGATGCTCGGCAAAGCTTTTGACTGTCGCTTGGGCTGTGCCGGTGTTGTGGAAGTTCTGCGTGCATTGAAGGACGAAACGCTTTGTGCCGACGTTACAGCGGCGTTTTCCACGCAGGAGGAAGTCGGCCTGCGCGGTGCAAAAATCACGGCGGAGCGCCTGCGTCCCGCACTGGCCATCTGCCTGGAGGGCACGCCCGCGGACGATAACTTCACCGCCCCGGACGAGGCCCAAGGCGCCTTGAAAAAAGGTGTGCAGATACGCTTCCGCGATGGCAGCATGGTGGCGCATCCCGGCCTTGTGGCATTTGCACGCAGGGTTGCGGAAGAGAACAACATTCCCCACCAGTGCGCGGTCCGCACAGGCGGCGGCACCAACGGCGGCAGCATCCACCTTGCGCCGGGCGGGGTGCCGACGCTGGTGTTGGGCATTCCCGTGCGCTATGCGCACACGCATTACGGCTATTCTGCCGCCGCAGATGTCGACGCCGCCATTGCGCTCGCCTGCGCCATCCTGCGCGCGCTTACGCCCGACGTGCTCCGTCTGCTCAACCCCATGGCCTGATGCTTATATCAAACAAAGCGCAGTGCAATGAGTAGCGAGCCTCGTCGCAGAATAGCGAAGAATTCTGCGGCCCTGCTCCTGATTGGGTTGGGCGTGAGGCCGTTTCCAATTCAATGCGTTTAAAATTGTAGAATTGGGTGTACTCAGGGTTCGGTAAATACGTTTCGCAAATTGAAAATGTATAAAAAGAGACAATGGTTTGCAGCCCATAGCTTTCTGCTTTTTCCCGATTTGTTTCTCCTGCCGCTTTCTTTCGAAATACTTCCCCGTTCAACCCTTCTGCTTTTGCATATTGTCTCGACACAACAACACCTCCTGTTGTAGTTTTTATTCTACAACAGGAGGTGTCTTTTCTCTGTCCATTTTTCGGGTATAATCTGCTATTCGTGCCGGATGGCTTCCAACGCAGAGATTTTGACGGCCCGATTGGCCGGAGCAATGCCGGAAAGCAGTCCCACCACCGTCGCAAAAATCAGCGCCATCAACAGCAGCCAAGCGGGAATATCGGAAATGTTTCCGATACCGCCCATGCCGCCCATACCGAACAACGCGCCGACGTCAAAGCTGGAAGCATCGAAATTCACCTGCACGCCGATGCTCATCAGCCACCCGGTGATGGCCTGCATCCAAACCGTAAAATTATTCAGAACAAAGCTGATCAAAACACTAAACAGACATCCTATAACACCGCCGATAAAACCGATGGTGCCGGATTCAATGAGGAACATCTGGCGTATCTTCGAAAGCTTGCAACCGAGCACCTTCATCACGCCGATCTCTTTTGTTCGTTCGTAAATCGCCATCGTCATGGTATTGGCAATGTTGAGCGCCGCCACCAGAAGTGAAACCGCCGCAAGGCCACCCAGCATCATCTGGCCGGAAGCTACCTGCTTTTGCATATCCTCCCTGTACTGCGTCATGGAGGAAGTTTGGTAGCCGATATCCTTGATCATCTGCTCCACCGCGCCCACATGGTTCACATCGTCCACCTTAACGTATACCTGGTCGTATCCTTTCACCTTGGTACCGCTGGAGCCACCGTACATCACGACGCTGCCGCCGCCCATACCGGAATTTTTGCTCAGTTTTTTATACTCTTCCTCCAGGCGCTTCATATCGGCAATATTCATGATGATGCCCTCGGTGCCGCGTTTGGAGTAGTCAGTCTTCATCACGCCCACAACAACCAGTTCGTATTCCCGCATTTTGGGGTTGCCCTGGTCATCGTACTCGTAAATCATCTGCATGGTGAGCGTCTCTTTCGTGATATCAAAAAACGGCTGCTTGATGACGTTTCCGTTTTCATCTGTCTCCTTCCAGCGGTAACGGTCCGGATTGCGGTAACTTTTTTTCGTATCCTCGAACTGATAGGCTGTGTCCTCGCCCACCAGCACGGGAATCTTGTTGCGTCCCAGCGACTGGCCTGTCAGATAACTGCCGCTGACAAGCTCGATCCCCATCGGCTCGATCGCATCTACATCCATGCCCACAGCGTTGTACATATACATGGAATAGCGGTCTTTTTTGCCCGCCACCACGTTCGCGTTCATGCTTTGAAAATTGTACAACGGCGTGGCCGCCACAACATTTTCCATTTCCTTGAACTGTGCGACCATTTTATCATCCAGCGCAGGCGTATCCGGATTTTCCGAATAGCTGAACACCTGAATCTGCGTCAGATCGCTCCAAGTAGACAGCATCTCGTCCGTGCGCCGGTTGGTGGCGATGCCGAGGGAGATCATTACGACAATGGCGCAGGTTCCCACGACAACACCGATCACGGTGAGTGCTGTACGGCCTTTGCGGCGGCGAAGGTTATCCGTGCTGAGCTTCAGCAAATCAGATATCTTCATCGTCATCCTCCATGAGCTGTGCCGCGCGGCGTTTCGCCTTTTTCTTCTTCAAAACAACGAGAACCACGACCACAGCCGCCACAACGCCCACGCCCACAACGATCCACACCCATACGGGCACGCCTGTGGGCTCCGGCTCCATCGGGACCATAGTGTCCATACCGCCGCCCATCGTATCGTCGCCGCCCATCTGCATCTCCTCTACGGTCATGGAGAACTCTTTTGTGAGCGTTTTTGCGTTGCCTTTCTCGTCCTCATAAGTGACGGTCAAAAGGCCGTTCAGCGTGCCTGCATTGGCAGTTTGAATGGTAAAGTCTGCAGAGCTTTCAGTTCCTGCAGCAATATTGCCGATGAATTGGTTGCCCTCGGTGGTTGTGATTCCATCGCCCGTGATCTCGGCCGAAACATTATAAATGATGCCTTTGCCCTTATTCACAAAAGAAACAGAGGCATAGCCTTCCTCACCCATGGAAAGATACTCCGGGAAATCCGTGCGGGATATCTCGAAGCGTTCGGGCTGTACAATGGGTACCGTAACAGGCATCTGTGCTGTGAGCGCAGCGCTGTCAGACGCGGAATTTCCCGAAACGTTTACTGTAATATTATAGCTGCCGCCATTTGCCACAGCGCTGGCATTCAGTTGAAACGTCACCTGTGTGGAAGCGCCCGGTTTCATGTTGCCCACAAAAATATTGGTGCTGCCGCTGGCAACGGTGATCTGCTCGGGCAGCGCAAGGTTGACAGCCACATTTTCGGCCCCCACGGTACCGCCGGAAGCCAGCACATCGACGGTCAGCGCGAAATCGCTGCCCGCATTGATGCTGCCGCCGCCATAGCTGGCGGAGGTGACGACCAGCGCCGAGGCCTTGGCGCCCTCGGTGGAAGAACCCACGCACTGGCTGATGGGCTGGGTGATTGTGGAAAGCTGGAGGGCATAATTGTTATAGGACAAATCAAGAGAGAGTTTATTGTCGCCGCCCAGATAAGTAATGTCATTCAAGATAATGGCATACTCCAACCCATTAGATGTAATTTTATCTGCAGTAAAGGTCGTGGTTGAAATGTCGCCCAACGAAGGAGAAGCAAATGAAGCCGTAGAGGTTACTTTTACATTTGCTGCAAGCGGAGTTCCATTGGCCGGAGTAAGCCAATTCGCTTTATCGGCTGCAATTTCCTCCGGGGTTTTGTTAATTGTTTTAGCCGGGTCATTGGGATCCGGTTTTGTCGTACTTACACTAATCCGCGGGTCAACCACAGCAATAATAATACGGCATTTCTGCCCTTCTTCAATGCGCTGAAGCTCATTGCCTGCTGCATCTGTAACTGTATATGCAGAAACATACGGCGCACCTGCCCCGGGAACTGTTGTATCACCACCAGAATTGCTTTCGCCCGTCGCCCAAGCCGGAACGGCCAGCATGGTGAAGATCATCACCATCGCCAAAATCACGCCTGTCTTTTGCAGGACCTTCTTCGTTTGGTTCTTCATATGTTTGTACTCCTTCTCACATGGATTCCTGGTTTACTTTTTCAGCCACGGCAACGGCCACGGCCTTTGCCTGCTTGGCTGCCGGCTTTTTTTCCTCTTCAACGGTCGTTTCCGGCTCTGCGATATCCCCGCTCGTTACATCGCCAAACAGGCGACGGCGGTTTTCCGCTTTTTCGTCTTCGCCCAGCAGCACATTGTCCAGCACACGCCCGTCCTTGATGGTAACAATGCGGTCTCCGCAATAGGCCAGCTCTTTTTCATGCGTCACCATCACGAAAGTGATGCCGTAGGACTTGGCCATCTCCAGCATGGAATAAAGCACCTGGCGCGAGGTCGTGGAGTCCAGATTGCCCGTCGGCTCGTCTGCAAAGATAACCTTTGGCTTTGCAACAAAAGCGCGCGCAATGCCCACACGCTGCTGCTGTCCGCCGGACATCTCCGTCGGCTTGTGGTTCGCGCGGGAGAGCAAACCCATTTTTTTCAATTCTTTACGCGCCAACTTTTCCCGCTGCTTTTTCCCCATGCCTTTGAACATCAGCGGCAAGGCCACGTTTTCCGCAGCCGTCATGGAAGGCAGAAGATTGTAGCTCTGGAAAATGAACCCCAAGTGCTGCTGGCGGAAATCCGCCAATTCGTCCTCTGTCATTGCGGAAATATCATGCTTGCCAATCAGCACCCTGCCTTTGGTGGGCTTTTCCAGCCCTGCAAGCTGGTTGAGCAGTGTGGATTTGCCGCTGCCGGAAGCGCCGACGATACAGCACATCTCCCCTTCGCCGATTTCCAGGCAGATGTCGTCCAGCGCGACCACCTTTTCCTTGCCTACGCGGTATACCTTGCGCAGGTTTTGTACTTTTATAATGGATGCCACGAAGCGCATCACCTCTTTCTAAAACAGTCTATCACAGTCTGGCTCTGTATTTCAAGTTGCTTTCGACAGCTTTCGCTGTTACAATAAGCCTATCGAAGAAACGGAGGTCCTCATGAAGATCATTTTCGTCTGGCTCCTTGCCATTGTTTTCCTCATCGACAGCGTCCTGCGCGCCATCCGCTCCAGCTTCAACCTTGGGGTGCTGATGATGTATCTCATCACTGCCGCACTGTGGATATACGCTCTTTTCCATACCAAAATCGACGCTTTTTGCGCTGCCGGTGCAGGCCGCGTTCTAAAAATCATCTTTTTCTGCTGCTGCGCCGTTTTTGCGCTGCTGCTTATATTCGTCGCGGTGAGCGGCTACTCCGACACCGCGACCAAACAGGAAAAAGCGGTGATCGTACTGGGCGCCGGCCTGCGAGGCGAACGCGTGACCGACCTTTTGGCACGCCGTCTGGATGCCGCATATGATTATCATCTGGAAAACCCGAATGCCGTTATTGTTGTGACTGGCGGACAGGGTCCCGGCGAGGACATTCCCGAAGCCCGGGCCATGAAAGCCTATCTTGTGGAGAAAGGCGTGCCGGAGAAGCAAATTCTGGAAGAAGCGTCCAGTACCTCCACCGAGGAAAATTTTTGCTTTGCGCGCGAAATTTTGGAACAGCACGGTCTTTCGCAGAACGAACCCGTCGCGTATGTCACCAATGCGTTCCATTGTTACCGCGCAGCAAAATACGCTGCCGCCGCAGGCTTCACAAATGTGAACGCCATCCCCGCCTCTATCGGCTTTTCTTCCGTACTCCCCTGTTATATGCGTGAGGTAATGGCGGTGCTGTACTACTGGGTGTTTCGCACCTGACAAGACGGGAATACCGCAAAATCTCACAACCGCTGTATAATGAACGTTTTATCCTCCGCAATTATTTCATAATTATTGCAAAAAGTATGCGTGCTATGCCATTTTTCGCAAAAAACGGCCAGGCGTTTTGCCGTAAAATTTCGCGCGATGGAATCTTCGTCATCTGTTTTCTTCGTCCACCATGCCTCTTCTTCCGAATTTCTCATGTTGTCCGGGTTGCAAATCACAATAGAAAGGCTTGTGAATGTATGATAAAAAAATTTTTTCTCAGCGCACTACTGTGGATGACAGCGCTTTCTTTTGCAGGATGTCAGGCTGTATCCGCATCGGCTGTTCTTTCAAATCCTGCTTCATCCTCCGCTTTTTCAGGCAGCAGTGCCGTTCGTTCCCCTGCTGTTTCCTCCAGCGCAGCTTCTCTTTCAGAAACGCCCGGCAGCACCCCCTTCGGCGAGATGATGTCAGCCCTGTCCGGCTATCAGCAAGGAACCGCCGGGAGCCATCTGAAGCAGTATACCGCAGCGTGCGGTGTTCTCAACTTTGCACAGCAGTACGACAGCAATCAGGAGGAACAGCTGCGCAGCGATCTGGACGAATATCTGAACGCTGCCAGCGCTGAAACGATTGACATCCTTGCAGAGGGATGCGGAAACGTCGACTTTGCCGCTCGGGAAATTCTTTCAAACGGTGTAGACGGTGTGGCCGATATCCTGAACGATGCGGGAAACCCAAATCAATACGATGAATATGATCCGGAAAAGTACGCGGCAGTGGCCGGCATCCTGAAAGAAACCCTGGCGGCATATACCTGACGCAATTCTCTCTTTGAAGCATCTCCCCGATACGGAAAACGGCGGTTTGCAAATCTGCAAACCGCCGTTGTTCATTTCATTAAACTTTTAAACTTTCAGCGCAAAATCTCTTTCAGGAAGCTTTTCCCGTCCAACTGCACAGGCACGCCCAGATACTCGCAAACGGTCTGCGCAATACAAGCAAAGCTGCGCCTTGTACCCAGGTCCGCGCCCGCACGGACACCTTTGCCATAGGCGAGCATCGGCACATACTCACGCGAATGATCGGTAGATGGGGTCGCGGGGTCACAACCGTGATCAGCCGTGATGATGAGCAGGTCCTCCGCGCGCAGCAACGGCAGCAGCTTTGCAAGCTGCCCGTCGAATTCCGTTGCCGCATTGGCATAGCCGTTCACATCGTTGCGGTGGCCGTACACCATGTCAAAATCCACGAGATTCACGAACGCAAGGCCTGAAAAACCACGCTGCGCGAGCTCCAGCGTCACTTCCATGCCGTTGGCGTTGCCCGTTGTCTTAAGCTTCTCGCTCACGCCTTCCCCGTCGAAGATATCATAAATTTTCCCTACGCCGATGGTATCCAGCCCCGCCGCGCGGATATAGTCCAGCATCGTTTTGCGCGGCGGCTTAAGCGAAAGGTCGTGCCGGTTGGTGGTACGCTTGAAATTCTTCGCGTTTGTTCCCACAAAAGGACGCGCGATGACGCGGCCCACATTGTGGTCTCCGGTAAGCATCTCCCGCGCTATTTCGCAGTAACGGTACAATTCCGGCACCGGAACCACAGCTTCATTCGCCGCCACCTGAAACACGCTGTCCGCAGAGGTGTATACGATGAGCGCGCCTGTTTTCATATGCTCTTCGCCGTAATCCCGGATAACGTCCGTTCCTGAATACGGCTTATTGCAAAGCACTCTGCGGCCCGTGCGGCGTTCAAACTCCGCAATCACCTCATCCGGAAAACCGTCCGGATACACGGGCAGCGCCTTTTCGCTTTCCACGCCCGCGATTTCCCAGTGGCCGGTCGTGGTGTCTTTTCCGTTGGAGACCTCCTCCAACCGCGCAAAACTGGCCAAAGGCGCCTCGGCCCGCCGGCCGCACACAACTCCCTCGATGTTGAACAGGCCCAGCTTCTGCAGCGTGGGCGTATGGTATTTGGGGCTTTTCACGATCGCTCCCAGTGTATTGCTGCCCACATCGCCGAAGCGGGCGGCGTCCGGCATCTCTCCGATGCCAAAGCTGTCGAGCACAATGATAAACACTCGTTTTGCCATAATTTTTTCTCCTTTGGGCGGGGCTTTTTTCTGCTTCGCCGTTTTGGTCCGGCATTTCATAGAATTCGCCTCCGCACCCACAGTATACCAGAATCTTTACGGAATGTTAAGCCTGCCGCCATTGCATGCGGATGGAATTTGTGTATAATATAAACTAGGTAAATTTGTTGCTTTTCACAAAAAGCGGATTGGAGTATCTGACTATGCTGCGTAAAACAAAAATCGTCTGCACGCTGGGACCTTCCACAGATCAGGAAGGCGTGATGCGCAATATGATCGTGAGCGGGATGAATGTCGCCCGTTTCAATTTTTCCCACGGCTCCCACGAGGAACACGCCGCCCGGCTGGCCAAGCTGCGCGCACTGCGCGACGAGCTGTGTATGCCTGTGGCCGCCCTGCTGGATACCAAAGGCCCTGAGATCCGCCTGAAGAATTTTAAAAACGGCAAGGTCACGCTGAAAGCCGGTCAGACATTTACGCTTACCACGCGCGATGTTGAAGGCGACGAAAACATCTGTTCCATCACCTACAAAGAACTGCCGCAGGACCTCACGCCCGGCGCGCGTGTGCTGCTGGACGACGGCCTTGTCGGCATGAAGGTGGACGCTATTCAGGGCGACGACATTATCTGCACCGTGCAGAACGGCGGCCCGGTCTCCAACCATAAGGGCGTGAATGTGCCCGGCACCAAGCTCTCGATGCCGTATATGAGCGCGCAGGACCGCGATGACATCCTGTTTGGTATTGAGCAGGGCTTTGACTTCATCGCAGCCTCCTTTGTACGCAGCGCCGCCGATATATTGGAGATTCGCCGCCTGCTGGACAGCCGAAAATGTGATTTCATCAAAATCGTGGCCAAGATCGAAAACCACGAAGGCGTGGAAAACATCGACGAGATCCTCAACGTGGCCGACGGCATTATGGTGGCGCGCGGCGATATGGGCGTGGAGATCGACTTTACCGAGATCCCCATCATCCAGAAAGACATCATCTGGCGCGGTTATAACGCCGGAAAGCCCGTCATCACAGCCACGCAGATGCTGGACAGTATGATAGAGCACCCCCGTCCCACCCGCGCTGAGATCACCGATGTCGCCAACGCCATTTACGACGGCACCTCCGCCATTATGCTCTCCGGCGAAACGGCTGCCGGGCGCTGGCCTGTGGAGGCTGTGCGCACCATGTCCGCCATCGCCGAACGCACCGAGAGCGACATCAATTATGACAAACGCCTGAAAATGCGCACTATGGAGGGGCAGCTGAGCGTGGCGGGCGCCGTCGCCCACGCGGCCTGCACCACGGCCATGGATATCAAGGCAAACGCCATCATCACTGTAAGCAAAAGCGGCGAAACAGCCCGCCTGCTGTGCAAATACCGCCCCGAGACGCCCATCATCGCCTGTGTGCTGACAGAACAGGTATACCGCCAGCTCACACTTTCCTGGGGAATCACACCGATCATGATGGAATATGCGCACGACACAGATGAACTGATCGAAAAAGCCGTTTCGACCTCCCAGAGTGCGGGCCTTGTGCAGGACGGGGACCTGGTGGTCATCACTGCGGGCGTCCCTGTGGGCATCTCCGGCACTACCAATATGATCAAGGCCCATCTCGTGGGCGATGCGCTCCTGTCCGGCATCGGCATCGGCAAACGCAACGGCGTCGGTGTTGCCTGTGTGTGCCGCAGTGATGACGAGGTGCGCAGCAAATTCAAGCCCGGCAATGTGCTGGTCGTCCCGGCAACGAACAACAATATGCTGGATTCCATCCGCGACGCCTCCGCCATCATCGCCGAAGAGGCGGGCGTTAATTCCCACGCCGCCATCGTTGGCCTTACGCTGGGCAAACCGGTTGTCGTGGGCGCGGCGGGCGCTACCCGCAAGCTGCACGACGGTGTGCGCGTTTCGGTGGACGGAGAGCGCGGCGTGGTGCATTCGATGCCCCAATAAGCAATATTTTTGACCGGATTGGAGGAACAGCAATGGAACGGATCGCAAGCTTTTGTGTGGATCACACCCGGCTCGAGCGCGGCATGTATATCTCCCGTGTGGACGGCGATGTGGTCACTTATGACATTCGCATGAAAAAACCGAATCAGGGCGATTATCTGGCCAACGGAGCGCTGCACACCATTGAGCATCTGTTCGCCACCTACGCCCGCAACTCGGTATATGGCCCCGGCGTCATCTATGTCGGGCCCATGGGCTGCCGCACCGGGTTCTATCTGCTCACCCGCGGCTTGTCCCACGCAGACGCCATCCGGCTGGTGCAGGACAGCTTTCGCTTTATGACGGATTATGCGGGCGATATCCCCGGTGCCTCCGAAATTGAATGCGGCAATTACCGTGAGCAGGACCTGCCCGGAGCGAACCGGGAAGCGCGGGCCATGCTCCCGGTTCTAAAGGAATGGACGGAGGAACGTCTGCAGTACGAGGCATAAAGTGTGTTTTATCTGTGCCGCCGGTTTCTTTGCCGCTGCCTATATAAAAGCGCGGCGTCTCGAATGAGACGCCGCGCTTATTTTTCGATGGGTGCGTATCAGCCTTCCAAACTTTCCAATTCTGCGCGCAGAGCGGCAAGCGTCTCCGCTTTCCGCTCCGGCGCGCCGTGGCCCGGCACATACAGCTTGAACTCCATTGCTTCCACCGACGCAAGGTAACGCTTCAGCCGTGCTTTATCATAACCGCCGTCAAGGCTGTAAAAATCCCCGCAGTCCGCATCCCCGGCAAATAAAATCCCCTGTTCCGGCACATGCACCAGAACGCAATCTCTTTCATGGGGCGCTTCGGTTTGCAGCAGCACACAGTGTACACCGCCCAAATCAATGGACAGGCGTCCATGAAACACAAGGCCGGCCGGTACGACGCTGATTTCTTTCCTGTCGGGATATTCGGCACGGATATGCTTGTCACAGAATTCAATTTCTTCACCCGTCCGCAGGCGTTCCCGCATGGCTTCTTCGCTCCACTTCCAGCGTGAAGCCCTGCATAGCATTTCGTTCGTGGCCTCGCACGCGATGGCCGCGCCGTCCACCGCATGAAGGCCAAACGTATGGTCCCAATGCCAGTGGGTCAGCACCGTAAAATCCGGCCGTCGAAGCTCCGCGGCGTCCAGCGCCGCATAAAATTTTTCCACATGACGGCGGGAATTTCCCGCATCCACGGCAAAGGAGTACCGCTCTCCCCGGATATACCCCAGCACAGGACGATCCGCCGGTTCTTCATGCGGCAAATAAAATACCCGCTCCGTAAGCTGCCGCAGACCTCTATTCACACTGCATCACCCCAAAACCTCCCGGGCGATATCCACAGACTGTTTCGCGTCTTTTGCATAGTAATCTGCGCCGATGTGCATTGCATATTCCGGTGTAAGCACCGCGCCGCCCACCATCACCCGGCAGGAAAGCCCGGCCCTGCGCAGCGCACAGATGGTTTCTTCCATACTGCCCAGCGTGGTAGTCATCAGCGCACTGAGGCCCACCAATCGTACGCCATGCTCCTGCGCTGCTTTTACCACGGTTTCCGCAGGCACGTCGCGCCCCAGGTCCAGCACGTCATAGCCGTAATTTTCCAAAAGCGTTTTAACGATATTCTTTCCAATATCATGAATGTCGCCTTTTACGGTCGCCACAATAATTTTCCCTTTGCCGCCGCTCTTTTTTCCCGACGCCGCGATCGCATCCTTTACGACTTCAAACGCCGCCTGCGCCGCGCCTGCGGACTGCAGAAGCTGCGGCAGGAACAATACGCCCTTTTCAAAACCGGCGCCCACCGTGTCCAACGCCGGAATGAGCACCTCATTGACAAGCTCCTCCGGGCTTTTCGCCTGTAATGCGGTGCGTGCCGCCTGCGCCGCAGCCGCTTTCAGTCCCTGAAGCACCGCGTCGTACAGAGTAACAATCTGTTGTGCCGCAGGCTGCACCGCTGCCTGTCCGGCGTAACGGGCCAGATACTCCCTGGAGTCCCTGTCGATATTGTACAGCACCTTGAAGCTGGCCACCGCCGCCATCATTGCCTCTGCGTTGGGATTGATGATCGGCAGATCCAGGCCGTGTGCCATTGCCAGTGTGAGGAAGCTGGTGTTCACCTGTTCCCGGCAGGGCAGCCCAAAAGAAATGTTGGAAACGCCCAGTACCGTTTTAACGCCCAAACGCTCTTTCACCATGCGCACGGCTTTCAGAGTTTCCCGCACCGCTTCCTGCTGGGCGCTGGCCGTAAGAGTAAGGCAGTCGATATATACGTCTTCCCGCGGGATGCCTGCGGCTTCGGCCGCGGCCACGATTTTTTGCGCCAGTGCAAACCGCTGCTCCGCCAGCGCCGGGATACCGTTTTCATCCAGCGTCAGGCCTACGACCGCAGCTCCGTATTTTTTGCAGATGGGAAGGAGACGGTCCAGCACCGCCTGTTCCCCGTTTACCGAGTTGACGATAGGCTTGCCGTTGTATACCCGAAGCCCCGCTTCCAGAACATCCGCGCGGGTGGAATCGAGCTGCAGAGGCAGATCGCACACGCTCTGCACAGCCTTTACAGCACGGATCATCATTTCCTGTTCATCAATTTCCGGCAGGCCCACATTTATGTCCAGGATATCCGCGCCCGCGCCCGCCTGCTCCACCGCTTGGGAAAGGATATAATCCATATCTCCGTCCCGAAGCGCCTCTTTAAAACGCTTTTTTCCCGTGGGATTGATTCGTTCGCCTATCACACGTACAGTGTCGATTTCCACAGTGCGTGTCGGAGTACACACGGCACTGCGCCGCACAGGCTCCCGGTGCACAGGCGTGTCCTGCTTAAAAGCCTTGGCAAGCAGCGCCAGATATTCGGGCGTAGTACCGCAGCACCCTCCTACCGCCGAAATTCCCAGCGCCTTGAAGCGCTCCAGTTCATCACAAAATTCCTTCGGGCCGATGCTGTACCTTCCGGTGGCCGGGTCCGGCAGGCCCGCATTGGGTTTGATGAACACCGGCAGGCTGGTTGCGGCGCACAGCCGCTGCGCCATTGGATAGATTTCCGCCGGGCCCAATGAGCAGTTGATGCCCACGCCGTCCGCCCCGAGCCCCTCCGCGGTGATCGCGAAAGACTCCACGGTGCAGCCTGTGAACGTGCGTCCGTTTTCCTCAAACGTCATGGAAACAAGCACCGGAAGAGGTGTGTTTTCTTTTGCCGCCAAAACCGCTGCTTTTATCTCATACAAGTCTGTCATTGTGGCGAATTTCACCAGATCCGCTCCGGCACGCCAGCCCACCAGGACAATTTCCTTGTAAATCTCGTACGCTTCTTCAAATTTCAGCGCGCCTGCGGGCTCCAGAAGTTCGCCTATGGGGCCAACGTCCAGCATCACACGCGCCGCGGTTCCGGCCGCAGCACGTTTTGCCGTCCCAATGCCTGCGGCGACCACTTCTTCCACCGTATAGCCGCAGCCGGCCAGCTTTTTCGCGTTGGACCCAAACGTATTGGCGCAAATCAAATCACTGCCGGCCTCCACATATGCCCGATTGATGCGCTCTACTACATCAGGATGTGTGATGGAAAGCAGATCCGGCCTTTCCCCCAGCTTGAGGCCGCTTTTCTGGAGCATCGTCCCCATCGCGCCGTCCAACAGCCAATAGCGTTTCCCGTCAAATATTTTATTCACAGGTCTTCCCCTCCTTACGGTAAGCGCAACGTTCACGCAGCGCACAGTTTGCGCAGCCCGCACGACGGCCCGTCACCGGATGACCGGCCACGCCCAAAACAGCCGTAACGCTCTTGCGCGGCGTCAGCAGATGCGCCGGAGTGGCGCACAGGCCGATTTTTCGCGGTGCATCCAGCAAACGCAGCAGATCGTTCTGCACGGCGATGGGATAATCGCCGTATCCAGGAGAAAAACGCCCCGTCAAAAACTGCCCTTCCTCCCGTTCCTCATTGCGCAGCGTCTGTTCAGCGGCATCGGCCGTCTGCTCCACCGCCACAGAAGCCAGCGCGTCCAACACCACAGCATACGCCATATCGGACGCGCCCGCAGCACGCAGGGCCGCATCTACTCCGGCGCCCAGTGTACATGCCAGGAGCACACAGCTCCCGCACCCTTCCAGATGCCGCAGGATATCGTTTCCCTGCAAATA
>NZ_JAFOIN010000096.1:0-11645 GCF_017421385.1 Ruthenibacterium sp.
AAAATCACGCGTCCGGGTGCTTGGGGGGTGTTCCGTCAACGCTGCCGGACGCTTTTCGTTTTTTGTTTTTACAGTGGGGCTTATGAGAGCCTTGCACCTCCCGGATACAGAGCGGACGCATCCGGCGGCGCTTCGCTGAGCACGACTGCACGGCGTTCCATTTCCGCGTAGCGCAGCAGGAAGGTGCCGCATTCGATCTGCAGCGCGCCGTATAACGGATCGCGGATATAAAAATAGTCCGCGTCGTAGCCGCATACCACAAGACAGTGCAGGTTTTTGTAGGGATGGTAGACGGAGCTGTCTGAATACAGCCGCCAGGAATAATCGCTGTACACCAAGGGCTCAAAGCCGATGGTCGCCCAGACCACCACCGGCCGTCCCTGAGCGATGCTCCTTCGGAGCACGTAACCGTCCGCGCCGCTGATATCCACCGCGCGCAGCGTGCTGTCCTGTTCCGCAAGATAACGGTTTGCTCCTTCGGCCACGGCAGGGGCCAGGCAGTAAAAGCCGAACAGCGCCGGATCGCCTGCGTAGGCGGAGGCAGGGTCCGGCCCGTAGGTGGAAAACCAGGTGTAGGTGAAGTCTGAGCGGGGGATATAATCGTATGCAACGGAGAGCTTATCGGCGGCAAATCCATAATATTGCAGCAGCATTGTCAGCGCGGTGGCTTCGCAGCCGTTGGGCATTTCGGGCCACTGGTAAACAACGGGGACGTCCAGCAGAACGGCCTCCGGCAGAGGCGGACCCAGAGATTCTTTCCAGGCGCGCAATGCTCCTGCGAAGGAATATCCCGTCGCGGCATAAGCGGCGGCGGGCAGGGGGCGGGGACGAAACCCGGCGCCGAACAGCACGGCACAGGCCAGTATGAGCAGAATGGATTTTATTCCGGCGCGCATGCCGCGCACCCTCCTTTCCGTGGCCGTCCGTCCGCCGCAGTGCGGCGCGGGGGCCTTCCTTTTAACATAATACAAAAAACGGCGACACACAAGCAAGCGCGGGGGATTTCCACATTTTTTCACAGATCTTCAGTATTCACGGGCACAGAAAAGCCCCGCCCGAAATGCGCGGGGCGGGGCTGCGGCATTCTGATTGAAAACGGCGGCGCTCATTCGGCCAGAGCTGCGGTGCAGCGCGTGCCGTCGAACGCGCCCAGCACCGCGTGCACGATGCCGCCCTGTCTGTGCCCGGGGGCCTTCAGCAGGACGGGGACATACTCCCGGGTGTACCCGGTGAACAGCGTGTTGTTCACCGGCTTTTCCAGCAGCACCTCGACAGGACGTCCCTCCATTCCGGCGATGACTCGAGCGCGCACAGCGTCCGCCTCGGCCTGCAGCCGGTGGCTGCGGCGCGCTTTTTCTGCTTCGTCTATCTGGTCCGGCATATCGTAAGCGGGCGTGCCGGCCCGGCGGGAAAAACTGAACACATGCACCTTCAAAAAGCCAATCTCACGGACAAAGGCCGCGCTCTCCTCAAAATCCGCCTCGGTCTCGCCGGGAAACCCCACGATGATGTCCGTGGTGAAAGACGCGCCCGGGAACGCGGCCCGCAGCTTTTCCACCACTGCGCGATAGCCCGCGGTGTCGTAAATGCGGCGCATGCGCCGCAGCGTGGCGTCGCAGCCGCTTTGCAGCGAAAGGTGGAATTGGGGGCACAAAGCCGGAACGCGTGCCATGCGGGCGATCATTTCTTCTGTCATAAGGTCAGGCTCCAGGCTCCCCAGGCGAATGCGGCGGATGCCCGGCACCTGCGCCGCCTTTTCCACGATCTCGGCCAGATCTGTTCCGGTGTCCCGGCCGTAGCTGGAGAGGTTGATGCCGGAAAACACCACCTCGGCGTATCCGCCCTTTGCCAGTGCGGCCAGCTCGCCGAGGATGCTTTCCTCGGCGCGGCTGCGCACGCTGCCCCGGGCGCGCGGAATGACACAGTAGGCACAGCGCCGGTTGCAGCCGTCCTCTATTTTCATGAAGGCACGGGTATGCCCCTCCAGACGTTCCATGGGAAGTTCCTCGAAGCGTTCGGATTTTTCATGGGGCGCAATGTCCACAATACGGCCACCCTCCTGCAAAAAGCGCAGCACGTTGTCCAGCACGCGGCGGCGCGCGCCGGAGCCTGTGATGATGTCCGCTTCTTCCACAGCCAGCGCTTCCCCGGGAAAGGCCTGAGGAAAGCAGCCCGTCAGCACGGTCACCGCGCCGGGGTTCCGCCGCTTGGCGCGGCGCAGCCACTGGCGGCTTTTTTTGTCGCCGCCCGCCGTCACGGTGCAGCTGTTCACGATGTACACGTCCGCTTCCCCGCCGTCCGGCGCGGGCTCGAAGCCGTTTTCATAAAAAAGCTGGGCCAGCGCGCCCGTTTCGTTCTGGTTCACCTTGCAGCCCAGCGTATAAAATGCAACCTTCAAAATTTCACCTCAGATCAGGCCGCGTCCGAAACGCAGGGCGGTTTCCCGGCGTTTTGGAGCGGCGGTCATGAAGCTATTATACAGAAACCGCGCCGAAATCACAAGAGCAGTGCGGACATCCACGCATGCGGGGCGCGCATGTTTCATATAGATGATTGAAAGACCGCGAAACTGAGGAGGATGGTTATGATGGAACGGAAAAATGGGATGCGGCTGCCGGCAGTCGTTTTGCTGGCCGCGCTTGCCTTTTCGTGCTTTGCCCCTGCGGCGCTGGCCACAGCGGAGGAGCCGCCCGAGGATCTGCCCGCAGCAGTATCCGCGCAGGACGGCGCACAGGAGGAAACAACGCTGCCCGGCGCAGACGCCGCACAACAGGACAGCGCCGCGGGGACGGGCGCGGCCAACCCGCACGAGACCATTGCCACGTCGGTGCAGGAAAACCCGCGCTTTGCAAAACCGCAGTTGGATATCCCGTGCCGCAACGCGATCCTCATTTCCATCGACACCGGCGACATCCTGTATGAAAAAGAGCCGGACGCCGAGGTGCCCATGGCGTCTATCACCAAGATCATGACGCTGCTGCTCACACTGGAGGCGGTGGAGGCGGGGAAGATTTCCATGACGGATATCGTACCCATCAGTGAGCATGCTTTTAATATGGGCGGCAGCCAGATCTGGCTGGAGCCGGGCGAGCAGTTCACTCTGGATGAGCTTATCAAGGCCATCTGCGTGTGCAGCGCCAACGACGCGGCGGTCGCCGTGGCGGAATTTGTGGGCGGCTCCGAGCCGGTGTTCGCCGAAATGATGAACGCCCGCGCGGCGGAGCTGGGCATGACGCATACCCGTTTTGTAAACGCCTGCGGCCTCGACGCCGAGGGGCATTATTCCAGCGCGCGGGACGTGGCCGCCATGTCTCTGGCGCTGCTGCGCCATCCCAAAATACTGGAATATTCCGGAATCTGGATGGATACGCTGCGGGGCGGCGAGACGCAGCTCACCAACACCAATAAAATGCTTAAGAGCTATGCGGGGATCACAGGCCTCAAAACGGGCACCACCAACGGCGCGGGAGTGTGCATCTCGGCCAGTGCGGTACGGGGCGGTATGGGCCTGCTGGCCGTGGTGCTGGGCTCTCCCTCCAGCAAGGAGCGTTTTGCATCCGCCACGGCAATGCTGGATTATGGCTTCGCCACGTTTGAAGCCGGCGCATTTCCCCAGATCGCCGGGCGTGCGGACACGCTGCGTGTGACGGGCGGCGTGGAACAGCAGGTGGCGCTGGATTACACCGTGCCGGAAAAGATGCTGCTGAAAAAAGGCGAGGGCCAGACGCTGACGGCGGCCGTTGTGCTTCCGGAAAAGCTGGACGCACCTGTGGCGGCAGGCACGCAGGTGGCTTCCGTAACGCTGAAGGCGGGGGAAGAAATACTGGGTGAATATCCCGTCACCACCCGCAGCGAAGTACCGCAGATGGACTGGGGCACGGCCTTGTCACTTCTTACAAAAGCGCTGTTTACATTGTAGAAAATACACAATATCGGCTTGACACCCGCCGCCCTATCCTATATATTTAGTATATATCAAACGAATGGTTGGAGGCGCTTTCAATGAGTGTCAAAATGAATGGCAGACACCTTGCAAAATTCGTCGCGGACGATGAATTCGACGCGATTTTCCCGCAGGTCAGCCTGGCACACGAAACGTTGCACGGCAAGACCGGCCCCGGCAGCGATTTTCTGGGCTGGGTGGATCTGCCGGTGGATTATGATAAAGAAGAATTCGCCCGCATCAAAAAGGCTGCGGCAAAGATTCAGTCCGACAGCGACGTACTCGTCGTCATCGGAATCGGCGGCAGCTATCTGGGCGCCCGCGCCGCCATTGAAGCGCTGAAGGGAACGCTTTACAACAACACCTGCAAGGGAACGCCGCAGATTTTTTATGTGGGCAATTCCATCAGCCCCGCCTACCTGCAGAGCGTGCTGGATGCCTGCGAAGGCAAGGACATTTCCGTGAACGTCATTTCCAAATCCGGCACCACGACCGAGCCGGCGCTGGCGTTCCGCATCTTCAAGGCCCTGCTGGAGAAAAAGTACGGCAAGGACGGAGCGAAAGGCCGTATCTACGCCACAACGGACAAGGCGCGCGGCACGCTGAAAGAACTTTCCACAGACGAGGGCTACAAGACATTCGTTGTGCCGGACGATGTGGGCGGCCGCTATTCGGTGCTGACGGCTGTAGGCCTGCTGCCCATCGCCGCCGCGGGCTGCGACATCGACGCGCTGATGGCGGGCGCCGCCAAAGCACGGGAGGAACTGGCCGTGTGCAGCACGCAGAATGAATGCTACCGCTATGCTGCGGCGCGCAATATCCTGTACCGCAAGGGAAAGAGCGTGGAACTGATGGCTTGCTATGAGCCGAATTTCACGATGATGAACGAGTGGTACAAACAGCTTTTCGGCGAGAGCGAGGGCAAGGACCAGAAGGGCCTGTTCCCCGCCAGCGTTATTTTTTCCACCGATCTGCATTCCATGGGCCAGTTCGTGCAGGACGGCGCGCGCATCATGTTCGAGACGGTGGTGGACATCAAACAG
This sequence comes from Ruthenibacterium sp., assembly GCF_017421385.1. Lineage (NCBI taxonomy): Bacteria > Bacillati > Bacillota > Clostridia > Eubacteriales > Oscillospiraceae > Ruthenibacterium > Ruthenibacterium sp. The sequence continues at coordinate 4,987 of NZ_JAFOIN010000096.1, forward strand.
CCTCAGCGCGATTTGTACATTGAAAAAAGCGCAGACAACTTCGACGGCCTGGATTTCCTGGCCGGGCAGGATATGAGCGTGGTGAACCGCAAGGCGATGGAGGGAACTATTCTGGCCCACACCGACGGCGGCGTGCCCAACATCATTCTGGAGGTCGACAGCCTGACGGAGGCCGACCTTGGCTATCTGATTTATTTCTTTGAGAAAGCCTGCGCCATCAGCGGTTATATGCTTGGGGTAAACCCCTTTAACCAGCCCGGCGTGGAAAGCTACAAGAAAAACATGTTCGCCCTGCTCGGCAAACCCGGCTACGAGGCCCAGAAAGCAGAGCTTGAGGCGAAACTTCGTTAATCACACCGGACGGTGTTAAAATAAAGGAGGCTATTCCTATGATTCAATTGATTGTTGGTGGCAAAGGCTCCGGCAAAACGAAAAAGATGATCGACATGATCAACGATTCCGCGAAAACCACCCCCGGCAATATTGTATGCATTGAAAAATCCATGAAGCTCACGTATGATATTGACCACGCGGCGCGCCTGATCGACGTTGACGAGTATAAAATTTCCGGTTACGACATGCTGTACGGCTTTATCGCCGGCATCCTGGCAGGCAACTACGACATCGTGGAGGTCTACCTGGACGGCGTGCTGAAGCTGGGCAACCACGATCTGGATGGCCTCGGCAAGCTGCTGGACGAACTGAACGTGCTTGCGGGCGACGGTGTAAAAGTCGTTGTCACCGTGTCGGCGGACATGGACGTCCTGCCTGAGAGCGTCAAAAAATACGCATAAGAATAAACGCCATCAAGGGCAGGGGGCGCGGCAGGCCGCGCCCCCTGTTCCTGTGAGATTCGACGCAAGTTTTTGTGCAAATGGTCTTGACAAGCCCCCATATTATGGGTATAATAACTAGGCGACCTTTGAGGAGGCTCATCATGCTGCTTGACATCAAAAAGATTTTCGGTACGTATGACGAGCCTGTCACCGCAGCGCTGGAACTGGATCTCTCTGAAGAAGATTTCCCGGGATATACAGTGCCGGGCACGGTGGAGGCGCGCATCACTGCAACGCTTCAGGGGCGGATGCTTGAGATCGCGCTGGATATCACCGCGGATGTGGCGTTTGCCTGTGCGCGGTGTCTGGAAGAACGTACGCGGCGGTTCCATGTCGTAAAGACATATTGCGTGCGCGAGGCGGATCTGAGCGACCCGGATGCGGAGCTTAGCTTTACGCCCGACGGCAAGCTGGACGTAAGAGAGCTTGCGTACACCGAGCTTGTGCTCGAAGTGCCCACCGTGCTGCTTTGCAGCGACGATTGTGCAGGGCTGTGCCCGGTTTGCGGCAACCGAAAACCATGCTCTTGCAGGCATGAAACCAGCGGTTCCGTGGACGAAAGGCTTTCTATATTGAAACAACTGCTCAACGATTAGATTCACATCATGAGGAGGTGCTTATAGTGGCAGTACCCAAGAGAAAGGTTTCCAAGGCAAGACGTGATAAACGGCGCTCCTCTGTGTGGAAGCTTACCGCCCCCACGCTGACAAAGTGCACGCAGTGCGGCGAATACAAACTTCCCCACCAGGTATGCGGCAATTGCGGCTACTACAAGGGCAAGGAAATCGTCAAAAAGGAAGCGTAATCAGCTTCCCGCAAAAGGAGAGGGAGCGATCCTTCTCCTTTTTATTTTTGCCGCAGAAGGAGGCGGGCACATGGCGGTAAAGATCACGGGCGCGGACAGGGGTACCCCTGCAGAGCAGGCGGGCCTTGCCGGCGCCACGCTGCTGTCCATCGACGGCAACGAGATCAACGATATGCTGGACTATGAGTTCTTTTCCTCCGGCCCGAAGCTGGAGCTGGCCCTGGTGCGGGGCGCGAGGCTGGAATATGTTTGTGTGGAAAAGGATGAGTATGCGCCGCTGGGGTGCGCTTTCGAGAGCTACCTCATCGACAAAAAGCACTCCTGCCGCAACAAATGCATGTTCTGCTTCATCGACCAGCTCCCCAGCGGCCTGCGGGAGACGCTGTATTTCAAGGACGATGACGAGCGTCTGTCTTTTCTGTTCGGCAATTATATCACGCTGACGAACCTGAACGCCCACGAAGTGGAGCGTATCAAAAAAATGCACATCTCGCCCATCAACATTTCCGTGCATACCGTGGAACCGGAGCTGCGTGTGAAAATGATGACGAACAGGCACGCGGGCGAGGTGCTGAAATACATCGACGAGTTTGCCGGAGCGGGCATTGAGATGAACTGCCAGCTTGTGATGTGCCGCGGCGTCAACGATGGCGGGCACCTGCGCAAAAGCCTGGAAAAGCTGGGCGGCCTGTACCCGGCGGTGCGCAGCATCGCGGCCGTGCCCACGGGCCTGACACGCTACCGCGACGGCCTGTATCCGTTGGAGCCGTACGACAGGGAGAGCGCCTGTGAGGTGCTGGATATCCTTGAAGAGTACGGTGAAAAATATAAGCGGCAGTACGGCGTGCGCGTGGTGTATCCCGGCGATGAATGGTTTCTGTTGGCGGGCAGGCCCATCCCGCCGGATGAATATTACGATGATTATGTACAGCTGGAGAATGGCGTAGGCATGTGGCGCTTGCTGCACGATGAGTTCATGAACGCGCTGCCGGACCAAAAGCATACGCTGCTGCCGCGCGCCATCGATGTGGCCACGGGTACGCTGGCCTATCCGCTCATCCGCATGCTGGCGGATACGCTCCAGAGCCTGCACCGCAACGTAAAGGTGACGGTCCACTGCATCCGGAACGATTTTTTCGGCGGGAACGTCAGCGTTGCGGGCCTCATCACCGGCACAGACCTGATCGCACAGCTGAAAGGGAAGCTGCGCAGCCATACGCTGGGCATCCCCGAGGTGATGCTGCGGGAGGAAAAGGACAAATTCCTGGACGACGTTACTGTCAAGCAGCTGGAAAAGGCGTTGGGCGTGCGCGTGCGCATCCTGCCGCAGAACGGCGGGGAGCTGCTGAAAGCCCTGCTGAAGTGAGAAAACTGCGGAAGCCTGATACAAAAGAAAGGAAGACCTATGGGAAAACCCATCGTAGCCATCGTGGGGCGGCCGAATGTCGGCAAATCCACATTGTTCAATAAGCTGGTAGGCCAGAGGCTGGCAATTGTCGAAGACACTCCCGGCGTCACGCGGGACCGCCTGTACGGCAACTGCGAATGGCAGGACCACCGTTTTCTGCTCATCGATACCGGCGGCATCGAGCCAAAAGCGGACGACGTGCTGCTGCGTCATATGCGCGGGCAGGCGCAGCTCGCCATCGATACTGCGGACGCCATCCTGTTTGTGACGGACATTCGCAGCGGCGTCACCGCGCAGGATCAGGACATCGCGGCCATGCTCATGCGCAGCGGCAAGCCTGTGTTCCTTGTGGTAAACAAGGTAGACGGTGTGGGCGAGCCGCCCATGGAACTGTATGACTTTTATTCGTTGGGCATCGGCGAACCGTATCCGGTTTCCTCGGTGCACGGCCACGGCACGGGCGACCTGCTGGAAGCGGTGTGCGCCTGCCTGCCTGAAAATGAAGATGGAGAGGATGAGGACGAGCGCATCGGTGTGGCGGTCATCGGCCGCCCCAACGTAGGCAAGTCCAGCCTGGTCAACCATATCCTGGGCGAGGAACGCATGATCGTCGCCAACGAGGCGGGCACCACCCGGGACGCGGTGGACAGTGATGTGGACAACCGGTACGGCAAATTTACGTTTATCGACACTGCCGGCCTGCGCAAACGCGGCAAAGTGGAGGACGGCGTGGAGCGGTACAGCGTGCTGCGCAGTCTGGCGGCCGTGGAGCGCGCCAAGGTGTGTGTCATCATGATCGACGCCACAGAGGGCTTTACCGAGCAGGATTCTAAGGTGGCGGGCTTCGCCCACGAGCAGGGCAAGGCGTGCATCATTGCCGTCAACAAATGGGACGCGGTGGAGAAAGACGATAAGACCATGGATGTACAGCGCAAAAAGCTGATGAACGATTTCAGCTTTATGTCTTACGCACCCATCATCTTCATTTCGGCAAAAACGGGCCAGCGTGTGGACCGTTTGTTCGAGCTGATCAAGTTTGTGGACAGCCAGAACGCCATGCGCGTGACCACGGGCATGCTGAACGATCTGTTGGCCCGGGCTACGGCGCGCGTGCAGCCGCCCAGCGACAAAGGCAAACGCCTGAAGATCTACTACATGACCCAGATCGCCACGCGCCCGCCCACGTTCGTCTGCTTCTGCAACTCCAAGCAGCTGTTCCATTTTTCTTACGCGCGTTATATCGAGAATCAGATCCGCGAGACCTTCGGCCTGGAGGGGACGCCCGTGCGCATCGTTATCCGCGAGCGCGGGGAAAAGGTGTAGCTGCCCGTACAGGGCCGGAAGAGCGTGCCGCGCGGCACGCCGGAACAAAGGCGGCGGGCGGTGTGCCCGGCGCTGAATACAGGAGGGATTACCGATGCTGCAAACCGTGCTGTGCGGCGCGGCATGTGCTGCCGCCGCGTATCTGCTTGGCTCTCTGAGCTTTTCCATCATCGTGACAAGGCTTTTGTATCACAAGGACATCCGCACCTTCGGCTCCGGCAACGCGGGTATGACCAATGTGCTGCGCACCTTTGGAAAAGGCGCGGCGGCGCTCACCATTGTGGGCGATATCGGAAAAGGTATCCTGGCGGTGCTGCTGGCGAAATGGGCGTTCGGTGCGTTTACGGCGGCAGACCCTATCTACGGTGCCTATATCGCGGCGTTTTGTGCGGTTCTGGGGCATGTGTACCCGGTATATTTCGGCTTCAAGGGCGGCAAGGCTGTGTCTGTGGCCACGGGCACGATCATTGCCATCAAGCCGGTGCTTATTTTGCCTTTGTTGGCGGTGTTTTTTATCGTGTTCCTGTGCAGCAAAATGGTTTCTCTGGCAAGCATCTGCTGCGCGGCGGCGTATCCCGCCGTTACATTTCTGTACTTTCATTTTGTGGCTGGGCGCGACGTCGTGCTTACCACTTGCTGCGCGGCGTTCATCGGCGGATTGGTTATATGGCTGCACCGGAGCAATATCCAGCGCATTAAAAACGGGACGGAATACAAGTTCGGGCGGAAGAAAAAATAAAGACGGGCTTTTGTCATCCGGCAGATTCACTGCAGGAGCTTGGCAACGCTGATTTTATAAGACGATCAAAGCGCACAGACGGAGTTTTCCGTCTGTGCGCTTTGATTCAGACTGTCGAAAAAGGCAAAGAAGGAAAAGAAGAGTCCGGGGAAAAAGCTTGAAAAAGGGGTGGTGAACCCCTTTTTCATTTAAAATGACCCCGCGCCGTGCGCGGCGAACGGGGCCAAAGGCCCTGTTCGTAGGCAGCTTGGCGCAAAAGCGAAGCTTTTTCGGCAAGCTGGATTAAAGCGCACAGACGGAGTTTTCCGTCTGTGCGCTTTGATTTTACAAAAGGGTACAGGTGTTGTATAGTAAACGGTAGAGCAATATCGGAGAAAAGCGATAGGGAAAATTATAGGAAACGGGGATAGTCAAAGATGAGCGGAAAGCTTAGAATCGGAATTATCGGCTGCGGGGACTTTTTGCGGCTGCGCGCTGCCGATTTGCTCAGCAGCCGGCAAGTCGAGGTGAAGCTGTTGTATTCTCCGGTGAACAGCGCAAATGCGGAACGGTATGCGGAGATTTTCGGCGCGAAGGCGGCAGACAGCCCGGAGGCGATTATAAACGATCCGGAGATAGATGTAGTGTGTGTGTTTGTGCCGCCGTTTGCACGGAAAGAATATGTTCTGGCGGCGGCGAAAGCCGGAAAGCAGATCGTTGCCACAAAACCGTTGGCTGCGGACCTTTCAGACGCACGGGAAATGACCGAGGCGGTGGAGCAGGCGGGGGTGCGGTGTGGTGTGATTTATCGCAGAACCAATAATCCGGTTATTGAAGCTTATAAAGAAATATTTTCAGGAGGAGAATTCGGTAAGCTGGCGCTTTACAAGCAGGATTGGCTCCACCACTATCCTACGTGGAACCGCTGGGCCACGGACCCCCAAAAAAATGGTGGCCCATTCATGGACGCTATGCTGCATAATTTGAATGCGGCGCGCTATTTGATGGGCCGGAGGGTTGTGGGAAGGGTCTTCTTTTCAGATGACCACACACACTCGCTTGCATGTGATGATACACAGTTTTTAAAGGTGGATTTTGAGCAGGGGGCTTCGGCGCATCTTTTCATCACATGGGCAGCGGAGCTTGCTGTATATGACAGCGCAAAAAACGACAGGGAACACATTGATCAGTGCTTTATGGTCACTGACCAAGGATGGCTGTTCCGGAATGAAATACGAGAGGGGAAAGCTGTAATTACGGCGACGCGAAACGGCTTGGAAAAAGACTTCCCGGTCATACCGTTTGAAGAAACATTTTTTGACCGTTATGCCAAGGAGATTAAAAACAGAGATATACTTCCCGCAGACCTGCCGGATATCCGCGAGGCATATGAAGATTTAAGGATTTTACTGGAGAATTGAAAGAGCAGGAGTACACGGTACAGTTTAGCGCTGGGGAAACATATGGTATAATAACCTCAAAGCTGCCGCTTGCGCGGCCGCGCGTGTGCAAGGCACACGCCCCTGTGCTGGCGCACAGAGTTTTGAGAACATTGAACCATGCAAAACC
>NZ_JAFOIN010000007.1:0-17050 GCF_017421385.1 Ruthenibacterium sp.
GCCGGAAGCGGAAGCGGCGGCGGAAGAGCTGCCCGCGCCGCCGCAGCCCGCCAGCAGCATGGCGGCCATGCACACGCACAGAGCCAGTGCCAAAACTTTTTTCATCATGATTTTCCTCCTTTAAGCTGTGCCGCGGCGGCAAGACGCCCGCCGTGCCGCCGCGCACTCTGTAAAACATACTATGAGCATAACACAAAAACTCCGCGCCTTAAAATGACACGGAGTTTGTTTTATTGATGTTTTTTTACATTTTCCTTCCGGTATTGCAGCGGCGTCTGCCCCGTCGCCCGTTTGAACGTACGCAGAAAATGCTCCACGCTGTTGTAGCCCACCGCGTCGCAGACCTCGTACATGCGCATATTGGTTTTCTCCAGCAGCTCCCGCGCGGCGGCAATGCGCAGGCCCGTGAGGTAGTCGGAATAGGATACGTCGAACCGCTTTTTGAACAGCGTGCAGAAATATTTTTCATTGTAGCCGCTGCGCTGCGCCACCTCGCCCAGCGTCAGGTCCGCGCGCATGTAGCTGTCGTCCAGAAAACGCTTGGCCCGCAGGACGGGGTCCGGGAACTGTTGGTCGTAGTTGGATTCAAAATATTCCATGATGCGCCGCAGCACCGAGGTGAAATAGATCACCAGGTCCCGCTGGGTCTCGATGGCGCGCAGCCTTTGGTACAGGCGGTGGTCCAGCCCCAGCTTGTAGGCGACCTGCATATCGTAAAAGCCCATCTCATAATACAAATTGTACAGGTACAGCAGCGCCAGAGACTGGCCCTGCTCCAGCGGCAGGTCCTGCATATAGCCCACCAACTCATTCTTATACTGCTCCACCTGCGCGAAATCGGCCTCCATTACGGCACGGATAAAGGGCATGCAGCTTTTTGCCTGGCGCAGCGCCGTCACGGGGTCGAATTGCGGATAATAGCTTTCGTCATAGATACGCCCCGGACCCAGCACATAGCGCAGGGTGGTGTTGGTCTCGGCCTGCTCCAGCACCGTGTAAAACGACGTCTCCGGCTCGGCATGGGGCGCGGCCATGCCCACCGTACAGGAAATATTCATGTAATTCTTCCATGCGCGCTGCACCTGCGCCAGAAAGGTGCGGGCCTTTTCCACCGTACGGCCGGGCTGTGCCAAAGAATAAAACAAAAAGTGGCGCGACATGTCAAAGGAATAAAAACCGTCGGTGGAGCGGAACTGCGGCATCTGCATCACCAGCTTTGTCAGGGGCTGGGTCAGCGTAGCATTCACGTCCGTGCCCAGACGCGCCATCTCCCGGTATATTTCATCCAGAAAGAAGCAGGCCACAACATAGCCCTGCTCCAGCCCTGGCAGTTCCCCCGGCAGCGCGTTGTGGAAAATCACGTCCTGCAAAATGGCATTGGTATCACGCAGCGGCGCCGCGCCTGGGGCGGGTGCCGGCGCATCGCCGCCGGCACACAGTGCCGCCCGTGCCTCGCGTACCAGCTCCAGCATGCGGGCGGGAACGATCTCCTGCTTGAGCACATAGTCCGCCGCCCCTTTTTTGAACGCCTGCTTCACCAGAGGGAATTCATCGAAAGCGCTGAGCACTACGATGTGGGGCGCAAGGCCCAGGGCATGCACGCCGTCGATGAATTCCAGCCCGCTGCAGACGGGCATTTTGATATCTGTGAACACAAGGTCCGCCGGACACCGCTCCATAGCCTCCAACGCGGCCTGTCCATTGGCGTAGCAGCCCGCAAGCTGAAAGCCCTCGGCCGCCCAGTCCACCATTTTTTCCAGCGTGGCCCGCACCAGGATCTCGTCGTCCACGATTATTGCGCGCAGCATGGCAAGCCTCCTTCCCGCCCGCTCCCAGCGGGCAGCGTGATCGAAATACAGGTGCCGCGGCCCGGCGCGCTGTCCACCCACAGGCCATAAGGCGCACCGTATTGCAGCAGGATGCGCCGCTGCACGTTCGCCAAGCCGATGGATGAGCCGGCTTTTCCCTCACCGGGGCCGGACAGGCACGCGGCCAGCCGCTCCGGGTCCATCCCTACACCGTTGTCGCAGACGCTCAGGTACAAAACGCCGTCCTCCGTGCGCCCGGACAGGCTGACCTCGCCGTCCTCGCAGCCCTCCAGGCCGTGGAGCAGGGCGTTTTCCACCAGAGGCTGCAGCAGCAGCTTGGGCAAACGGCACGCCAGGCTCTCGGGGCTGAAAGCGCACCGGAAGCTGAAGCTGCCGGAATACCGCACCTCCATGATATGGATATACGCTTCCAGTATTTTCGCCTCGTCCGCCAGCGTATAGCGCTCTGCGGGAGTCCGCAGCATACAGCGCAGAATCTCCATCAGGTCCGCCGCCATGTCACGGATGGAATCAAAGCGCGCAAGGTCCGCCATAAAACGGATGGTATTGACGGTATTCAGCAGAAAATGAGGGTTGATCTCACTTTGCAGGGCCTTCAGCTCCTCGGCATAGCGCTGCTCCTCCCGCAGGCGGTTCTCCTCGATCAGGGCCTGCATCCTGTCACCGGTATCGTTATAGCGCTGCAGAAGCTGGCGCATCTCAAGGTGGCCCTCGGGCGGCAGCTTATGGGTGAAATCCCCCTGCTGCAGATGCTCCATGCCCTCGTTCAGATGCTGCACCGGCAGCACAATGCGCCGCAGAAACAGCACCGAAAACAGCGCGTACGAGCCCAGCATCGCGGCCACCGCTCCGGCGCACAGCCACAGCGTCCGTTCGTAGCCCGCCATCAGCTTCCGGTTGTCCACCAGAGACACCACGGTGAGGCCTGTGTTGCGCACCTGTGTGGCGATGCCCCAATCCATTCCGCCGCCGGGAACGCCCTCCGGCCCCAGGAAACGCTCTACGGCCGGTGCCAGCGCCTCGTCCCCGGCCAGGAACGCCCCATCCAGAGCCAGCGCCATCCGCACCGCGCCTGCTTCACTGTTGTAGCTTTCCAACATCTCCTCCGCGTCCGTCTCAAAATAAAGGCATGCCACTTCCAGCGCGCTCCCACCATATCCCGGCTCCACCTGGAGCGCCGCCGTCAGCAGCAGATCTCCGCGCCGGTTTTTGCCGGAGAGCAGCGTTCCCGGCTCCGCCACGCCCACACAGACCTCCCCCGGCCTCTGCCGGGCGGCGCGGTACCACGCGGCTTCCTTCACCCGGTTCTGCGGCACGGCCAGGCCTGTATACAGCTGATAGGACGTACCGTCCGTCAGATACAGGTGCAGCGCCTCCAGGCGGCGGCCCGTCAGGCGGTAATAATCAAAAATGCTCTCCAGCCGGGCGGCCGTTTCATACCGGCGGCTGGATGACGCGGGCAGCTCGTCCACCAGAGCAAGGCCCTCGCTGTCTTCTGAAAGAAGGAAATGCGCCAGCTGCAGCGAAGCCTGCCGCACGTCCTGTGTGAGCGCGGAAGACACCGCCTCCTGCCGCATTTGCACCATTTCCCGTGCGTCGGCCAGCAGCTTGCGGTACAGCAGGGCCGAGCCGGCGGCAGCCACCGCCACCAGCGGCAGCACGATCAGCAGACAGAATGAACGGTAAAACGTGCGGCGCACGCTCGCCTTTTTTCTCATAAAATTCCTCCCGCGCGGCGCTGTGCCGCTGTGGCCGCGGCGCTCTGCGCCGAAGCGGCTCGTCTTTCCCGGCTTTGCTTCGCAAAGCCGGGAAACCCTCCTGTGGCCCCCCGGATCACGCTCTTAAAATCCCGAGCGGCCCGGCTGCACATAAAAGCGGCGGCACTGCCGCTGTTTAGACCGCCCGCAGAGACCCAAAACAGGCGCGGGCTGTTTTTTTATTGCTCCGCAATAAAAAGATAGCCGCGGGCCGGGGACAGTCCGCAGGATCTGAAAAACAATCTTCGGCTATTTTTTATCGATTATAGAGACGGAAATCGTCTTATAACTTCCTGCAAATGTTTATTGAAGCGAGAAAAACGCCTGTATTTTCATATCGTCGTATAAGTTGGTTTTGCAGGCTCGAGCCACCATTTTAGCACCACAAATAAGACAATACACATAAGTACTGCTTGGAATTATACTTATTTTTCGTCAATTCTCTCAATCTTAAATATTACAGGCCTTGTTCCATCTGAGCAACAAGCTATCATTGTATTCTCTTCTTTCATCCAACCTTTCATAATCGAGCCACCCTGCAGCCCTGTGTAGATGTATCTTGAAATTGCATCCCAGGCTTCTGAACAATGTGGCATTTTGGGTCCGCCGGCCACTGTATCAGGATCCGACGTTGTTTTCGTTAAGGTATTCAACCCCATATGCCAGAAATCATCTCTTTCATCATTACGATAAAAAACAAATTCATCGCCAACATTATAGCAAGGGCAAGAACCCGAATCAGAGTCTGCACAATACTGTTGCTGCAATTCTGGATATAGCTTTTTATCTATTACCGTTACTTTCACTTTATGTTTCATAATACATCGATCCTTTGCAACTTCATGTTCGTTAATTTGTTCGATCGGGTCAGACCATACATATACAAGTTCCCCTCTCCTTTTTCCATTTATATGGATGGTTCTCCCTTATATTTGTCCGTATCGTTTTATTTCTCTATGGGAAATTCAAGCGCCATCTGGGCGCCAAAGTGTCAAAAATTGTTCTTATTTAAAGCACCTTGAGGGGCACAAACTTATAGTATTTGCAAGGCCTTTCACCGCTCAAAGCTTTTGGACAGCCTAAAAACGACCTGCGGTTATTTTACCATATCCCACGGCCGCCGCAAAAGCCCGGCTGAAAAAACTCTGCGGGCACGCTGCCCGAAGTCCAGGCTGCCGCTCCGCTACAAAAAGCTGAGTTGTCCGCTGCCGTAGCCCTGCCGATACGCTGCCACAATATCCTGCATGCCATACAGAAGGCCCGTTGCGCGGCATTCTCCCGTAAACGCCTGCCACAGCTCCCGCGCCCGCGGGCTGCGGCATTCATACTGTGTGCCGAACTGCCGCACATACCGCGCCCGCAGCCCTGCGCCGGGGAACAGCTCGTCCAGCCTGTCCAGAAAATAGGCCCGCTGGTTCTGGCGCAGCGTCACGCCGAAGACCGGGTACACAAAGCGCGCCCCTGCGTTGTACGCCGCCCGCACCAGCCTGCGCACCCCGTCCGGCGTATCCTCCAGGAAAGGTAGGACGGGCATCAGCAGAACGCCTGTAAAAATGCCCTGCCCCGCCAGCTTCTCCACAGCCGCCAGCCGCGCCGAGGACGAAGGCGCGCGCGGCTCCAGCTTCGCGGCCAGCGCATCGTCGCAGGTCGTCACCGTTATCTTGCACAGCACCGGCGAATGGGACGCGATCTCCCGCAGGATATCCGCGTCCCGGGTGATGAGCGTCCCTTTTGTGGCGACGGCCGCGCCGAAGCCGTAAGCATCCAACAGCTCCAGCGCGTGGCGCGTCAGCTGCAGCTCCTTTTCAAACGGATTGTAAGGGTCGCTCATGGAGCCTGTGGCCACCACGCCGCTCTGCGTCTTGGAGCGAAGGTCGTTCCGTATGACGGCCAGCGCGTCCGATTTTACGCGCACGGTATCAAAATCCTGCACGCCGTAACACTCGCTGCGGCTGTCGCAGTAAATACAGCCGTGGCTGCAGCCCCTGTAAATGTTCATCGTATACCGGGTGCCGAACCAGGCGGTGCTTTTGTTTTTGATGACAATGCTCCTGGCCGGGATGGTCGGCACATCCATAAGCGCCCTCCTTTTTAACAATGGGAAGCCCGTTTTACCGGCAGTTGCGGCTGAATCTCTCTGCGCAGCCGGGGCGGCGGCGTTTTTTACCACGGAAAGCCCGTCTTCCCCGCAATCGCGGCCGCAGCTCTTTGCGCGGCCGGGGCGGCGGCGTTCTTTTTCGGGCAGCCGGGCAGGTCCGGCTGTTCCGTCCGGAACGTCTGCGCTGCTTTTATTGTAGCAAACCGGGCAAAAATATGCTACAATAAAAGCCGATATCTGCGCACAAAGCCGGCAGCGCCCTCTTTGCGTTTGAAATGGCGCGGATGTCAGCGATTTTTGAAGGGAAGAAACCAAACGATGGCATACCGTCTTGTGGAAAACAAAGGGGACAGCGTGGCCGTGCCGCAGCTGGTGATTGCCAAGCTGCCGGAGCTGGAGGACGACTGGCTGCGCGTGGCACTGTTTGTCGTGGCGACAGGCGAAACCGACCCCGCGCGCATTGCCGCGGCGCTGCGCCTAAAAAGCCCGGAGCGGGCGCAGACGGCGCTTGTTTACTGGAAAGGCGCCGGCCTTTTGGAGAGCTGCGGCGAACCGCAGGCCCGCGGTGGCATTGACGCCGCGCCCGCGCCTCGCGCACACCTGACCACGCCTGAGGTTGCCAGCGCGGCACAGGGCGACCCCGCCATTGCGGGATTGGTGCAGGAATGCCAGGCGCTGATGGGCGGCGTCATTACGCAGGCGGACACCAACATTCTCGTCTCGATGTACCTTTCCGACGGCATGCCTGTGGATATGATCCTGCTGGGCGTGGCCCATTTTGCCGCGCTGGGCAAGCGCAGCGCCCGGTACATCGAGCGTGCGCTGCTGGGCTGGCAGCGGGAGGGTATCGATTCCGGCGAAGCCGCCGAGCGCTATCTGCGTCTGCTGGACCAACGCGCGGCCCACGAAAAAGAAACCGCAAAGCTGCTGGGCCTTGCCGACGCCAAGTTCACCAAAGCCGACAGCCGTGCCATCGCGGACTGGTACGAAAGCTACGGTTACGGTCCGGACATGATCGCCGAGGCTGCCGCCTACGCGGGCGAGAAAAAAAGCGTAAAATATGTCAACGGCATCCTGCGCGCATGGTACACCAAGGGCTACAAAACCGTGCGCGACGTAATGGCCGAAAGCGCCATGGGCTCGAGCAACGTGCAGGCTGCCGCGCCCGCCGTGAAACACAATATTCTGGGCGGCGGGCTGCGGCGCGCACCGCGTGTGCCGGGCATGCCGCAGGAAGGGAAAACACAATGAACAGGGATGAGCTTTACCGCCGGGCGCAGAGCATCGTAGCGGGCCGCCGGCAGCGTGCTGTTACAGCTGCCCGCGCCGCGGCCGCTCAAGCCGCGCAGACAGTGCCCGGTCTGGCCGCGCTGGAAAACGGACGCACCGCAGCCGGCATCGAGGCCGCGCGTCTGGCAGCCATGGGCGCGGAGCGGACGGCCGTGGACGCGGCGCTGGCCCGCGCCGCACAGTTCGACAGGGAGCGGGACGCGCTGCTGGCCGCTCACCCGGATATTGCCGCGCGCCTTGTCCCCGCGTATACCTGTCCCATCTGTCAGGACACCGGGCGCGACGGCGGCGAGGTGTGCGAATGCGTGCACGCGCTGGTGCGGCAGCTGCGCCAGCAGCAGGTGAACGCCTCTTCCCCGCTCTCGCTGTGCTCCTTCGAGACGTTCGCGCTGGAAAAATATCCGGATACACTGGTGCCGGAGCTTGGCCTCACGGCCCGGCAGCATATGGCCCAGGTACTGGAATACTGCAAATATTATGCGGCGCATTTCTCCCCGCGGGAGAGTACCAGCCTGTACCTGTTCGGCAGCGCGGGGCTTGGGAAAACACATCTTGCCCTCTCCATCGCCAATACCGTGCTGCAAAAGGGCTGCGACGTGGTGTATGTCAGCGCGCAGAACGCGTTTGACGCCATCGAACGCGAGCGCTTCGCCTCCGGCGAGGGCGACACCATGGCCACGCTGCAAAGCGCGGAGCTGCTTATTCTGGACGACCTCGGCACGGAGTATATTTCCCCTTATGTAAACAGCTGCCTGTACAGCCTTGTCAATACCCGCGTGTGCCGCCGCCTGCCCACCATCTACACCAGCAACATCGTCAACGACGCCGACCTGCAGCGCCGTTATACCGAAAAGGTGGTTTCCCGCCTGCTGGGCAGCTGCGAAACACTGTGCTTCTGCGGCACCGATATCCGGCTCATGGACAAATGACGGAATATTGGTGAAAAATTTCACCAGGATTTTTGTACAAAAAGCGCACATACTGCAACGGGGAACGCTGCCATTCCGGCATTGTTCCCCGTTTTCTTCTATTATATTGTATGTTAGAATAGTAAGGTATTGTAAAAAAGACAGGAGAATCGTGAAAAATGGAAGAAAGAAGAGAGAATATCATGGGCACGCAGCCCATCAACAGGCTGCTGCCGAGCATGGCGTTCCCCATCATGCTCAGCATGCTGGTGCAGGCGCTGTACAACGTGGTGGACAGCGTGTTCGTCTCGATGGTGAGCGAAAACGCACTGACCAGCGTGAGCCTGGCCTTTCCGGTGCAGAACCTGATGATCGCGGTGTCCGTGGGCACCGCCGTGGGCATCAACGCGCTTTTGTCCCGCCGTTTGGGTGAAAAAAACTTTGAAGCCGCCAATAAAGTGGCGGAAAACGGCATCTTCGTCACCATGCTGAGCTGGGCTGTTTTTGCGGTGTTCGGCGCGGCGTGCAGCGGCCTGTTTATGGGAGCGTTCACACAGAACGCCGAGATCCTCGCGGGCGGCACGGACTACATGTGGATCGTTACCGTGTTCTCCCTCGGGCTGTTCATGTCCGTGACCATGGAGCGTGTGCTGCAGGTAACGGGCAAGACGGTATACCAGATGATCAGCCAGATGACGGGCGCCGTGGTGAACATCATCCTGGACCCTGTCTTTATTTTCGGCTGGCTGGGCCTGCCGGCCATGGGGGTGGCAGGCGCGGCCTGGGCCACGGTCATCGGCCAGTTCTGCGGCATGGCCGTAGGCATCGGCATCAACCATGTGAAAAACCATGAGGTGCGTCTCAACTTCCGCCGCTTCCGGCCGGACTGGCACTCCATCAAGGGCATCTATCAGGTGGGCCTGCCCTCCATCATCATGCAGAGCATCGGCAGCGTGATGACTTTCGGCATGAACAAAATCCTCATCGCTTTCACCGAGACGGCTGTTTCCGTGTTCGGCGTGTATTTCAAGCTGCAGAGCTTTGTGTTCATGCCCGTGTTCGGCGTCACCAACGCGTTGGTGCCCATCGTGGGCTACAACTATGGCGCGCGCAGCAGCCAGCGCATTCAGCAGGCTACGCGGCTCTCGCTGCTGATGACGACCGCCATCATGGCGCTGGGCACAGTGATCTTCCAGGTGGCGCCCGGCCCGCTGCTGAGCCTGTTCAGCGCATCGGACACGATGCTCTCCATCGGCATTCCCGCCCTGCGCATCATCTCCGTCAGCTTTTGCTTCGCGGGCGTGGCCATCGTGTTTTCCAGTGTATTCCAGGCACTGGGCGACGGCATGCTCAGCCTGGTCATGAGCGCGGTGCGCCAGCTGCTGCTGCTTTTGCCCTGCGCTTTTGTGCTTGCCAAGCTCGGCGGGCTGGACGCCGTGTGGTTCAGCTTCCTCATTGCGGAGGTCGCCTCCGTAACGCTGGCAGTGGTATTCTACCGCAGCCTGTACAACAAAAAGATCCGTCATATCTGAAAAACGGACACGGCCGCCCTGGGAACAGAGGCGGCCGTGTTTTTTTATAGCTTTGCACAGCAAAGCTATAAGAAGCGGCTAGGTGGGCCGTCCCGGCCCACGGTCTTAAGACCTCAAGCATCTGGGTACAAAGTGCCCGGATGTGCATAGAAAACAGCAGCGCGGCTGCTATATTTTATTGTTCCGCCTGTACGCAGAAAGGCGCAGTGTTTGATCACCCGTTGGATTGACAAAATTCGTGCTTTATTATACAGTTAATTCATAAATTGTGCCGCATTCTTGCCCGCGCAGTACTGCGGCCGAAAAAACGGGGTGGAATGTGTGCAGAATCAAACGCAATATTACGATACCGTACCGTTGGAATACAGAAAATTAAGCGGCTGGATGATATTTTTTATCGTCACGCAGGTTTTGGGTATGTTCAGCAACCTCAACTCGATTCTCTCGTTCCTCCGTTCGGGCGCATCCCTATGGGTTTTCTTCACCTTGCTGGTTATTGTGCTGCAAGTTCTTATGCTTATATTTTTGGGAACACGGCGGCGGGAATTCTGCTATTTTTACTATGCAATCGGCGCTGTCAATATTTTCTTGTATTTTCGAATGTTCTTTCTTCCCGGCGCGGATGTTCCCCTCACATTTGTACAGCTCATCAGCTGGGCATTGGTTTTCACCGCATGGTGCGTCTACTTTAGTAAATCCGCCCGCTTGAAGTACTATTTCATCTGGAACGATAACGAAAACCAGCAGTTTCTTGCCGCATACGAGCAAAAGGTCCTTTTTTTGCTGGACGCCGTCAGCGGGGCGCACGCCGCAAGCAGCTTTGCCTATATGCCCGCTCAACACGTTCAGGCGGTTATCCTTTACCCCGCCGCCGCTTATGTATGCGGTTTACCGGAAAGCGCCAATTTAATGAACGCATATCCGTTGGTATTGGAACGTATTCCCGTATTTCTCGGGCACAGCGAAACGATTTATTCCAATGCGCTGCGTCAGTATGATTTGTATCACGCCGCGTTCCTCCGGCGCGAAATGGAGCCGCCGCTGGACGCCATCGCTTGTGAGGTCGTGCGCGCGCTTGATCCGTCTCGCGTCTCCGTTCCGGAGGTTTCGGCCATGCTGTCTTCCATCCGCAAAGCATACCAAACCGCATTTTCCGCGGCGGCCGCCACATCTTATACACCATACCCGGCAGCTGCCCAGCAGCCTACGGCCCAGCCCATTGCGCAGCCCGTGCCCACCCCCACGCCGCGGCCTGTTTTCGCACCTGACGCAGTGCCGCCCTCCACGGCTCAACCCGACCCTCAGCCGCTGGCAATCCGGTATTGCCAGTTCTGCGGCGCGCCGTACAGTGTGCAGGCAAAATTCTGTACGCAGTGCGGTGCACAGCTCCCTTCCTGACGCTTCCTCCCATTGCCCATTCACGGCCGCATAAGGCGGCGGCAAAAAACAGCTTTCAAAAGCGCCCTGTTTTCCTCACTTGGAAAACAGGGCGCTTTTCTCTATCCACATCTATGAATACTGCTGTTTTTCAGCCGCGGCGCGCTTACAGCTCGCCCTTGCTGGACATTTTCAGATATGCGTTGATGAAGCCGTCCAGATCTCCGTCCATCACGCCGTTGACGTTGCCGTTTTCAAAGCCTGTGCGGTGATCCTTGACCAGCGTATAGGGCATGAATACATAGCTGCGGATCTGGCTGCCCCAAGCGATGGCGTTCTGCACGCCTTTGATATCACTGATTTTGTCCAGATGCTCGCGCTCTTTGATCTGATACAGCTTCGCGGCCAGCATCTTCATACACATGTCGCGGTTCTGGAACTGGCTGCGCTCGTTCTGGCAGCTCACCACGATGCCCGTAGGAATATGGATGAGACGCACGGCGCTGCTTGTCTTGTTGATGTGCTGTCCGCCCGCGCCGGAGGAGCGGAACACCTCCATTTTGATGTCCTCCGGCTTGATCTCCACAGTGATGGCGTCGTCCAGCTCCGGCATGACCTCCAGCGAGGCAAAGCTGGTATGGCGGCGCCCGGAGGCATCGAAGGGCGAAACACGCACCAGGCGGTGCACGCCGTTTTCGCTGCGCAAAAAGCCGTAGGCGTCGTGCCCCTCCACCAGAATGGACGCGGACTTGATGCCCGCCTCGTCGCCCTCCAGATAGTCCAGCACCTTCACGGTCCAGTTGTGGCGTGCGGCAAAGCGCGTGTACATGCGGTACAGCATCTCCACCCAGTCCTGAGCCTCTGTGCCGCCCGCGCCCGCATGGAAGGTCAGGATGGCATTGTTCGCGTCATATTCTCCATTCAGCAGCGTCACAAGGCGCAGCTCCTCCACCTTGGCGTCCAAGCTGTTCACGGCCGCGTCGGCCTCCTCCGCCAGGGCGGGGTCGTCGTCTTCCGCACACATTTCCAGCAGCGTTTCGGCATCCTCCAGCATGGTCTGCAAAGCGGCGTACTGCTCCAGCCTGTCCTTCAGCTCGCCCATCTCGGCAAACACCGCGCCGGACGCTGCCGCGTCGTCGTAAAACTCCGGGCTGGCGCTCTTCTGCTCCAGCTCCTCCAGACGCACCCTGCTGCGCTCGATGGCCAGCGCGTCGTGCAGATCCGTTACTTCCGGCGCCAGCTCGGAAAGGCGGCGCTTTACTTCATCTAAAATTACCATAGAATCCTCACTTTATTTTCCCGCAGTATGGTATTTGTTCATATTTTTCTATTATAATTGAAACAAAGCCGCTTGTAAAGGCGCTTTGCCCTTTACTTTCACGGCCTGTTTGGAGTAAGATAGGGATATATAGGAAAATTTGGAGGAACCCCTGCATGATGGATTACAAAGGCTGCAAATGCGCATCCTGCCATAAAGTATTGAAAGAGGGAGACGACATCGTCATCTGCCCGGAATGCGGTGCGCCCTATCACCGGGAATGCTATGCCGCGGAGGGCCGGTGCGTGTTCAGCGCCAAGCACGGCAAGGGCTTTGAGTACGTGCCGCCGGAGGCCAAGCCCGACGTAAATGCCAACGGGCCGATCTGCCCTGTGTGCCATGCACAGAACCCGCCCGACACGCTGTTCTGCGAACGGTGCGGCCAGCCCATGCGCGGGGGCGTACCGCCCCAGGCGGCGCAGAGCAGCCCACAGTATGCCGAGCCGGGTATGAGCGGCACGGGCATGCCCGGCGGCTTCGGCGGGCCGGGCGCGCAATACGCCACCGGCGACGTGATGACGCAGCTCCATCTGGCCAAGGAATACGACGGCATCTCCACGCAGGACTGGATGAAGTACATCGGCAATTCCGCGCCGTATTATCTGTATCAGTTCCAGCGCATGGATGAAAGCGGGCGCAAGACCAGCTTTTGCTGGAGCGCGCTGTTCATCCCGGAGTTTTATTTCTTCTACCGCAAAATGTGGGGCTGGGGCGCGCTGGCGCTGGCGGTGTCCCTTATCGTAAGCATCCCGTCCCTCCTTTCGCTCATGGCTGCGCTGGGCATCGCCACGGCTTTGCCTCTCTCCGCCTCGGCGCTCTCCACGCTCATCACAGTGTGCGGGCTTCTGAACTGGGGCGTTCGCATCGCCTCGTGCCTGTTCGGTTTTTACCTGTTCCGCCAGAGCGCGGCCAGGCGGATGCGCGCCATGAAGGACGACAGCACCGACGACGACCGCTACCGCACCGAGCTGGAACGCCGCGGCGGGCCGTCCCGTGTGGCCGTGGTCCTGGTGGGCGTGCTGCTGCTGGTGTGCAGCTTTGCGTTTTCCGCATGGATCGGGCCGGATCGCCTGATGTCCGCCTTTTATCTTTACTAAAATCCCCTTCGGGCAAAAGGGAGGAACAAATTGAGCAATACTCCCACATTGGAGACCGAACGCCTGATCCTGCGCAAATTCACGGAGAATGACCTGGAGGCCCTGTATCAAATATACCGCGATCCGGATGTGAACCGGTTTCTGTCCTGGTTTCCCCTGCAAAGCATGGATGAGGCCCGAAAATTCTTTGAAGACCGCTACGCATCCCTTTACGCGGAGCCACAGGCCTATGCCTACGCCATCTGCCTGAAGCGCGGCAACCGACCCATCGGATATGTCAAGGTAGATATGGCCGAGCCCCACGATTTCGGCTATGGCCTGCGCGCGGAATTCTGGCATCAGGGAATCGCCACCGAGGCCGGAAGGGCCGTCACCGCACAAGTAAAGCGGGACGGGCTGCCCTATATCACGGCCACGCACGATGTCAACAATCCCCGAAGCGGCGGCGTGATGCGGCAAATCGGGATGAAGTACCAGTATTCTTATGAAGAGCAATGGCAGCCTAAGGATCTCTTGGTCACTTTCCGCCTTTACCAGCTGAATCTGGATGGCAACGGCAGCCGGGTGTATCAAAAATACTGGAATGAATCCGCCGTTCATTTTGTGGAGGAGGAAGTCTCGGCTCATGTTTTCCCCGCCCTGTAGGGCTGTAAAAAAGAAAATACCAAAGGAGAATGTTTCCCATGCAGAAGATCCGTAAAGCCGTCATCCCCGCGGCAGGCCTGGGCACCCGCGTGCTGCCCGCCACAAAGGCCATGCCCAAGGAGATGCTCCCCATTGTGGACAAGCCTGCCATCCAGTACATCGTGGAGGAGGCCGTCGCCGCCGGCATCGAGGAGATCCTCATCATCACCGGCCGCGGCAAGGGCATCATGGAAGACCATTTCGACCGCGCCCCCGAGCTGGAGGCCGGCCTTGCGAAACCCGGCAAGGAAAAGATGCTGGAGGACGTACGCTCCATCGCGGGCCTGGCGGATATCTTTTTTCTGCGCCAAAAAGAGACAAAAGGGCTGGGTCACGCCATTCTGAAAGCGCGTCCTTTCACTCAGGATGAACCCTTTGTCGTTCTGTACGGCGACGACGTCATCATGGGCGAGGACCCTGTAGCTGCGCAGCTCTGCCGCGCTTACGCGCAGTACCGAAAGGCCTGCGTGGGCATTAAGGAGGTCTCTCCCGCCGATATCGTGAAATACTCCTCCATGAAGTTGGACCATCTTTCGGGCAACCTGTACAACATCACCGACATGATCGAGAAGCCTGCGCCCGGACA
This sequence comes from Ruthenibacterium sp., assembly GCF_017421385.1. Classification (NCBI taxonomy): domain Bacteria; kingdom Bacillati; phylum Bacillota; class Clostridia; order Eubacteriales; family Oscillospiraceae; genus Ruthenibacterium; species Ruthenibacterium sp. The sequence continues at coordinate 14,477 of NZ_JAFOIN010000007.1, forward strand.
GGAATTCAGCCTGTTCTCCATCCTGGGACGCTGCCTGCTTACACCGGAGATTTACGGCATCCTCGAGAAGACGCAGCCCGGCGCGGGCGGCGAGATCCAGCTTACGGACGCCATGGCCGTGCTGGCGCGCACCGGCGGCATGACGGGCGTTGATTTCACCGGGAAACGCTACGACATGGGCAACAAGCTGGGCGTGATGGAGGCCCAGGTGGAGACCGCGCTGAAGCATCCGGAGATCGGCCCGGCGTTCCGCGCTTACCTGAAAGAACTTTCCAAAACGCTGTAGGGCGCTGAAGGCACAAAGACAAAAGTTCTTATTGTTCCGCGCCGCAAAACGCATTTCAGCGGTTACGGCTCCGGAACGGCCGCAGAGCCGAAAACAGCCCGCGGCTGTTCTTTACAAACCAAGTCATAAAAAATGCCGTGCCTGTCCACAATATGCTTGACGGGCACGGTGTTTTTATTGTATAATTAGTTGCTTGCCGTGAACAGGCAGGTAATCCTTGCCCCTTCGGGGGCCTTACGTCCAAAAGGAGGTGCACAGAAATGGCAAAGTATGAAACAATGCTGGTTACCACCGCTACTCTCGACGAGGAAGCCACGGCCGCGCTGGTCGGCAAGTTCAAATCCCTCATCGAAGCGAATGGTACGATCGATTCTGTCGAGGATTGGGGCAAGCGTCGCCTTGCATACCCGATCAACAAGGAGAACGAAGGCGTTTACACTCTGATCAACTTCACGAGTGAAGCCGACTTCCCCGCCGAGCTCGACCGTGTCTACAAGATCACCGACGGCGTGCTGCGTTCCATGATCGTGGCGAAAGAAGAAGCCGTTCCCGCGAAAGCTGAAACGGAGGCAAAATAATGCTGAATGTTGTAGCTTTGATGGGCCGCCTTGTAGCGGACCCCGAACTGCGCCACACCCCGAACGGCGTTGCGACATGCACGTTCCGTATCGCGGTGGACCGCAGCTTTGTGCGTGCCGGTGAAGAGCGCAAAGCAGACTTTATCGACATCGTGGTCTGGCGCCAGACTGCGGAATTTGTTTGCAAGTATTTCCACAAAGGCAACCTCATCGCCGTGGACGGTTCCATCCAGACGCGCACGTATGAGGACAAAACCGGCAACAAGCGCTATGCGTTTGAGGTCGTTGCGAACAACGTCCACTTTACCGGCGAAAAGAGCGGCAGCACCGGCGGCCAGGGCGGCTACGGCGCGCCCGCGCCCATGCAGGCTCCCGCCGCGCGTCCCGCGCCCGCAGAGCCCGTCAGCTATGCGGCCGGCAGCGCCGACGATTTCGCCGTGATCGACGACAACGAAGATCTACCGTTTTAAGGAGGCGGACGTGCCCGGCGCGCCCCTTCCGCTACTTTGAGACAAGGAGGAAAACACCATGCCTTTCGACAGAGACCGTCAGGATAGCCGTGGTGGCCGCCCCCGTGGACGCCGCAAGAAGGTTTGCAGCTTCTGCGTGGACCGTCTCGACCACATTGACTATAAAGACATCCCCCGCCTGCGCAAGTACATTTCCGAGCGCGCGAAGATCATTCCCCGCCGCGTTACCGGTACCTGCGCTTTCCATCAGCGTGAGCTGACCGTCGCCATCAAGCGTGCGCGCCATGTTGCGCTGCTGCCCTACGTGAGCGACTGATTTTACCGGCATACAAAGGGCCGCACGGTTAACACCGTGCGGCCCTTTTTTGTTTTGCACGAAAACACAGGCGTTTTGCCGCCCGAGCGGCTGATGTTCATTCTTCGGTAAACAGGTCCTGCACTTCGCAGTCCAGCGCTTTCATCAGACGCTCCAGCGTGTCGATACGCACAGATTTGCTGGCGTTGTCGCAGATTTTGTTCACGGTCGCATAGTCCGTTCCCATCTGTTTTACAAGCCAGTATCTTGTTTTATCTTTTTTGTCTAAAAGTGCTTGAACGTTAAATTGCAACATGCTTATTTCTCATTTCTTGTTGTATCTTTTATACTCTATTGTATGGCATAGTAAAACGCACAAATAGTCGTTATTAAAATAGTGTGTTATAAAATAATATATTTATAGATTGACTATTTAAGCTGTTTTTGTTAGGATAAAAGAAAACAAAAGGTGGTGCTTATATATGAACCTTTGGAAAGACCGCCGCGTGGATTCTTTGCATCGCGTGGTGCTGCCCCGGGAAGCGTTCAGTTTGCTGGGCTGGACGTCGGACGAAGTGCTGGAGGCGGAAGCCTTGCCCGCGCAGGATGCTCTGCTGCTGCGCGCCCAAAACCATCCGCGCCCGCAGTGCTGTGCGTGCGGCGGCGCACAGGACCTTGTTTCCCTGGGCGGCAGGCGCTGGCTGTGCGGGGCCTGCCTTGCCGCCGCGAACGCCGCAAGCAAAGCCTGATCTTCTCAACCCGCCGCAGCAAAAAGCGCCCCGCCTGTATTAGGCGTGTTGGCGCAAGAAAACATCGTCCTTGAAGCGGGAATTTCCGCGCATAGCTTCGTCAAATCGCCTTGACAACCACAAAGGGTGCCTGCGGCAATTTTCCTTGCTCTGCATCGAAAATTCCCGTTTCAAGGGTGCTGCGCAGTTTTGGCCC
>NZ_JAFOIN010000097.1:0-22102 GCF_017421385.1 Ruthenibacterium sp.
TTCCCACTTACTTTTTTATACCTCAATTTCTGTATCTTCCATATCCTGTTGTTGTTAAATAGAAATTGCCCAACCAGCGAACTGATCGGGCAATTTTTTGGCTCCCCTTGTTGGACTCGGACCAACGACCCTGCGGTTAACAGCCGCATGCTCTACCGACTGAGCTAAAGAGGATCATATATTTTCCACTTCACGAGAGGAAAGGAAATCAATCCTTGCCCTTTCGTTGGTGTGAAAACCGATTTTGTGTTTTTACTGTGATGTCGCGGATGCGAATTTTATTTGCATCCGAGAATTCATTACACGCCGTGTGATGAATTCGCGGCGAAAAAACCAAATATTTTTTGATATCTATGGAAAACGGGCTTTTAGGAATTATTCCTAAAAAGCCCGTTTTTCCTTGATTTCATGCGACAAAATCGATTGACATCTTTTTCATCACACATACTTGGCGGAGAAGGAGGGATTTGAACCCTCGCGCCGGTTTCCCGACCTACGCCCTTAGCAGGGGCGCCTCGTCACCACTTGAGTACTTCTCCAAAATGGCAGCGTTCATTTTTCCGCTATTCTGTTTTATGCACCAGCCGCCGGTTCCTTAAATGGCGGAGAAGGTGGGATTCGAACCCACGGAACATTGCTGTTCAACGGTTTTCAAGACCGCCTCCTTAAACCACTCGGACACCTCTCCCCGGTCTTGCGGCTTAGAGTGCGTTAATAATGATAACATATCCTTCCGTCGCTGTCAATATTATCGCCAAGATTTCGCACCGAAAAACATCTTCTATATTTTTTGGGGGAAATATGCTTTCAAACAGTTCTTTTTGCAAATAATCATCCACCGGCAAATGAACTGTTCCGGAACCAGAGGACAGTTCACGAGCCGGTGGTTTTCGGGATGCAAAGAAACAGGCGCCCGGGCAGGCGCCTGTTTCTTACAAATTGAAATTATTCCGCATTATCCACAAGGACAACTTCCGTATTACCGGCTTTGGCCTGCTTCTCAACAGCTGCCATCAGTACTTTCACGGACTCGCTGGACGAAGTTGCGCCAGCCACAGCCTCGATTTTATCGGCAGTACCAGCGGCTTTGACGTTTTCCTCAAGCTGGGGAATCCACTCGGAAGGAAGCGGATCCATCGGGTAAGTCTCTGCCGTGGCTTCGCTCTTCAGGTTGCCGTTGGCATCCTTCGCATCAAAATCCACATCCGTGATCACGCCGTCCTTATAAGTGACGGACAGATACTCCGTCCAATCATGGGACGGTTCCTTGTACTGGGCGGTATATGTGCCGTCCTTGATGCTGCCGCTGCCGCCGCAGGCCACCAGAGAAAGCGCCAGCACAGCCGCCAGAGCCAAAGTAAGCAGTTTCTTCATAGGGAATTACCTCCTAATTCAATCGCAAAACTCTGCTTGTGAAAGTTTTGTCATGGTTAGAATATCATTATCTGCACTGTAAGTCAACAGCAAAATAGTTACAATTCCTATTTTTTTACTCTGCTATCATCAATGCCCGTAAAACTATCTTTCCCATCCTGTGCCCAATCATGCAACACGCATGGGTGTCTGTTCCTTGGCAGCAACGCGCAGCACCGGCGCTTTGGGCGCGGGACGGAACAGGTTTTTCTCAGCCTGATACGCGGCATAAGCCAGTGCCGCACAGGCAGGCGTCAGCAGCATTTCCGCGCAAAGTTTTCCGGCGCCATAGGCTTCTACAAAGCAGATCGCGCCCAATACCAACAGAACGACCGCCATACGCAAAAAAAAGCTTTTCATTTCCTTTTTCATCATGATTCCTCTTTTCACAGCTTGAATCGCTGAATATTTCCTCTGTGTTTTCACAATAATACAACCGTTAGTTGTTGTCAAGACCGTTTAACAACTTTTTTTACAATTTAAAAGAAAAACCCGCTTTACTTTGACAACCATAAGTAGTAAAATCAAATATAGAATGATAGATAGAAATGAGGCATCCGCATGTTTGCACAACGTTTGAAAGAGCTGCGCAAGCTGAATGGGCTCTCCCAGGCGGCGCTTTCCAGCCTGCTGGGCGTCACGCAGCAGGCTGTCGGCAAGTGGGAGACCGGGCGTTCCACCCCGGACCCACAGACGCTCGCGCGCGTTGCCGCTTACTTTAAAGTAAGCACCGATTATTTGCTGGGCTGTGCTCCCGCCCCTATCACCTCCGCCGTTGCGGCAGCAGATGGTCCCCGTGAATTTCCCATACCCATTATCGGCACAGTGCGCGCAGGTTTTGGCGCGTTCGCCTTTGAAGAGGACTACGGCGAGGAATACGCCCGCGTAAAAGACCCCGGCAGTTATTTTTATCTGTTGGTAAAAGGCGACAGCATGGAACCCCGCATCAGCGACGGTGACCTTGCTCTGGTGCACCGCCAGCCCACGCTCGAGAACGGAGATCTGGGTGTCGTTATTTTCGGAGAGGGTGAGGGAACGCTGAAAAAATTCATCCGGCGGGGCAACACCATCATCCTGCAGCCCTTCAACAATGTATATGCGCCGCAGATCATCATGGGTGAAGATCTGGAACACCTATATATCGCCGGCAAGGTTGTGGAGACACGTGCACGCTGGTAGACCGCTCCTCTTTGTCTCTCAGGATATCAGAATATTTGTCCCATAATACGTACTTTTGGAGGAAATATGCCAGCAACTGAAATTTACCTGATACGCCACGGCCAGACCGATTACAACCGGCAGTTCCGTCTGCAGGGCCGCAGCGATATTCCGCTGAACAGGCTCGGGCTCGCCCAAGCCCGGGCTGCGCACGAAGCATTGCGCGGCGTTCATTTTGACGCTGTATACGCAAGCCCGCTGCGGCGTGCGGTAGATACCGCATGTATCGTCTCGGGCTGGCCCGAAGAAAAAATAGAGCTGGACCCACGCCTGATCGAGATTGGTTTCGGCATTTGGGAAGGCAGCGATTTCCGCACGCTTGGCCCTGCCGGTACGGCCTTTTTTGAAACGCCGCAAAATTATACGCCGCCGCAGGGCGGCGAAAGCCTGGATTCCGTGCTGCGCCGCACCGGAGGTTTTCTGGATGCCCTTCAACAACTGCCGGAGGATCGGCACGTCCTTGTCGCCAGCCATGGCGCTGCACTGAACGCGCTCTACCTGCAGATCAAAGGACTTCCTCTCTCCCTGTTTTGGACGCATCGTTTCGGCAATTGCAGCATTGTCCGCCTGGGCCTCTCCGGCGGCAGGCTGTCGGTTCTGGAGGAATATCCGGAGCCGGTCGCCCCCGCCTGAGCCCGGGGGGGACCGCGCGCCGGGAGCATGCCGGCCGCGGAAATTGCACAAAAGCGCGTGCAATGACGCCCCTGTGTAAGGAAAACCTCTTTTTTCTTATTTGAAATCCCACAAAGCCCTGTGAAAAAACACGTGTTTCGTCAGGGCTTTCTTTTTTACACCCTTTTCAAAACCGCCGTATACCGGCACGGAGGAACGAGCATGGATGTGCTGGAAAAACTAACGATCCTGACGGACAGCGCAAAATATGACGTGGCCTGTACATCCAGCGGCTCCGAGCGGCCGGGCGACGAGACCGGCCTTGGCAGCACTGTGGCCGCCGGGCTGTGCCATGCCTTTGCGGCTGACGGCCGGTGCATCAGCCTGCTGAAGGTGGTGCTGAGCAACTGCTGCGTTTACGACTGCAAATACTGTGTGAACCGTGTGACCAATGATGTGCCCCGCGCCGCCTTTACGCCGCGCGAACTGGCGGATCTGACCATCGGGTTCTACCGCCGCAATTACATCGAAGGGCTGTTCCTCTCCAGTGCGGTGCTGCGCAGTCCGGATTACACGATGGAACAGATGATCGGCGTGCTGGAGCTGCTGCGGGGCGAGTACCGCTTTCGCGGTTATATCCACGCAAAAGCCATTCCCGGAGCGGACCCGGCGCTGGTGGCGCGGCTCGGCCTGCTGGCGGACCGCATCAGCATCAATATCGAACTTCCCAGTGAGCGGAGCCTTTCGCTGCTGGCTCCAGACAAGAGCAAACGCGCCATTCTTGCCCCCATGAAGCAGGTGAGCCAAAGCGTCACGCAAAGCAAAGCCGAGCTGATGCGGTATCGCAAAGCCCCGCAGTTCGCGCCCGCGGGGCAGAGCACGCAGATGATCATCGGCGCAAGCCCCGAAACGGATTATCAGATTTTGCGGCTGACCGAGGGGCTTTACCAAAAATACAGCCTGAAGCGCGTATTTTTCTCCGCCTACATTCCGGTGGCCGAGGATTCGCTGCTGCCCGCGCTGGACACCAAACCCCCGCTGCTGCGCGAGCACCGGCTGTATCAGGCCGACTGGCTGCTGCGCTTCTACCAGTTTTCCGCCTCCGAGATCCTCGACGAGCAGCATCCGGACTTCAATCCCTACCTGGACCCCAAATGCAACTGGGCCGTCCATAACATGCATTTGTTCCCTGTGGACGTAAACCGCTGTTCCTACGAAATGCTGCTGCGGGTTCCGGGCATCGGCGTAAAAAGCGCCCAGCGCATTCGGGTGGCCCGGCGCAGCGGGCAGCTGGACCTTGCCGACCTGAAGCGTATCGGCGTGGTGCTCAAACGGGCCCAGTATTTCATCACCTGCAAAGGCTTTTCCCGTGGCGTGACTGCCGGGCCGGAGGCCACCGTGCGCGCCCTGCTCGACCCCGCCGCCTTTGGCGTTGGCACGGAACAGCTAAGCCTGTTTGCCGCGCCCGCCGTACAGGAGCTGGCGGCACAGGGAATGCGCCCTGCGTCGGCCGCGCGGGAAGTATGTGAGGAGGCGGTCTCGTGCCTGGCACGTCAGATGTGATCTACCTGTACGACGGCAGCTTTGAAGGGCTTTTGTGCTGCGTGCACGAAAGCGTATATACCCATGAGCTTCCTGTGGATATCCAGCCCGAAGAAGCGGCCCAGCCTACGCTGTTCCGCCAGAAATATATCGCAGCAGACGAGGAAAAGGCTGCGCGCGTCTACGATTCCATTCCCCGGAAGATCTCGCCCGACGCGGCCGCTCTGGTGCAGTGCGTATTTTTGAGCTGTATACCGGGCAAGGAGCTGGCGATTCTCCGCTTCCTTCTGCTGGGCTATCGGCGCGGACGGCAGACGATGTATCTGTTGTCCCACACTGCTGTTCAGCCGATGCTGGCCGCGCGGCAGAATCTGCTGAACGAAGCCCATCTGCTCAAGGAATTCCTGCGTTTTTCTGACTACGACGGGGCTTTGGCCGCGACCATCACGCCGAAAAACTATGTGCTCCCCTTTCTGAAAGAGCATTTCTGCTCCCGCCTGAAGAATGAAACCTTTCTGATCTTCGACCGTACTCACAAAGCCGCACTGGTCTGGCAGGACCGCAAAGCGCGGATCATCTCCCTGGATACGCTGGAGCTGCCGCCCGCCACCGCCGAGGAGCTGCGCTACCGCGTCCTTTGGAAGCGATTTTACAAGACCATCGCCATCGCTGCGCGGGAAAACCCCCGCTGCCGCATGACGCACTGTCCCAAAAGATACTGGGAAAACATGCTGGAGATGGAGGATGAGCTGCGGCGCACGCCGGACAGTCTGGATGCCTTGCCAGCCGCCGCGCCCGCCTTGCTCCCACAAAAGGAGGGGCATTATGGAGCCCAATATTCCTTCCCCCGTTTGCCGTAAAGACGGCGTCGAGATACACGCCGCCGTCCCTAAGGACATCACAGAAGCCTTTTCCGTCATTGCGGTACGGGAAAACGGCGCCTGGCTTCTGGTGCGCCACAGCGCGCGAAAAACCTGGGAGCTCCCCGGCGGACACCGGGAGCCGGACGAAACACCGCTGGAGGCCGCATGCCGTGAACTATACGAGGAAACGGGCGCTTTGAGGTTCCGTCTGTGCGCCTGCGGCTGCTATAGCGTCACACAGGGCGGACAGACGAGCTGGGGTGCACTGTTTCTGGCGGAGGCCATCACGCGCGGCCCTCTGCCCGAAAGCGAAATCGCGCAAGTACGTGCCTTTGCCGCACTGCCCAGCGCGCTCACCTACCCGACGATACAGCCCGTACTCCACGCTTGTGCGGAGAAATACCTGCGCGGCGGCGCGCTGGAAAACGCACCTCTCTTCCGCGCGCCCGTACGGAAGGGGGAACGCCCGTGAACGATGCTCTCTATCTTCGCGCCGTGGGGATTGCCGCCGCGGTGCAGCCTGATTATTCCTTTTTCCTGCCGGCTGTTCGGGCGCTGGCCCGTATGGGGCGCCTGCGGCTGGAAAAACCTGTCACGTTTTTGGTGGGAGAAAACGGCACGGGCAAATCCACGCTGCTGGAGGCCATCGCGGCGGCATGGGGTTTCAATCCCGAGGGCGGCACGCGGAATTTCCGCTTCTCTACCGCCAGAACGCACGCGGAGCTGTACCGCTCGCTGGTGCTGCAGCGCGGCCCGCGCCGCCCCCGGGATGGTTTTTTCCTTCGGGCAGAAAGCTTTTACAATGTTGCCACAGAGATCGACCGTCTGGATGAGATTGCGCCGCTGAAAGGCGCCTACGGCGGCCGTTCGCTTCATGAGCAGTCCCACGGTGAAAGCTTTCTCGCGCTTGTACTCAACCGTTTTTCAGGCAGCGGCCTGTACCTGCTGGACGAACCGGAGGCCGCTCTTTCGCCCGCGCGTCAGCTTGCGCTTCTGGCTGCTCTGGACGGACTGGTCCGCAAAAATTCCCAGTTTCTCATCGCCACCCATTCCCCGCTGCTTCTGGCGTATCCGAACGCCGAAATTTTTGTTTTGAGCGAACGGGGCATCGAAAAAACGCCCTACCGGCAAACAGAGCCTTACCTTTTGACCAAACGCTTTCTGGAGGCGCCTGAACGTATGCTGAACGAGCTGCTCGGAACGGAGGAGGAAGCATTCGAGGCCAGATAAGTCCGACGTCCGCAGACATAAAACAGACGGACAAGAAAGAATAGATACAGATCTAGGAAAAGCTGGCGGTGGCCAAGCAATGCAGCTTTGCGAAGCAAAATACAGGCCATGGGACGAACGCCGCAAAAAAGGTTGCGGCTGCGCCCGTAGACACGTACCGGAGAAGCGGAAAGCCTCCCTTGCAGATAATCGTGCTAAAAACGCAGCTCTTAGCGTTCAGACGGCCTTTTTTGCGCAAAATAGCCTCGCGATGCTCCACAGGGTCTGTGCCAAGACGTGTAGAACGAAGCGGCCGCCGAAGGCCGCCATGTCGCGGCGACCGCGGTCGAAAACCCTGTTCGCAGGCAGATTGGCGAAAAAGCTGCGCTTTTCCGCCAATCCGAATGCACTTTCCCTGCCGGGAAGCTGCTTTTCCGCATTCTGCCTGTTCCTGCCCGGCAGAAAACCGGTCTGTGGAACTGTGCCGTCCATGTGTCCTCTCTTTTTTCGATTTCTGTTTTGCAACCCTGTTTCCAATCATTTATAATAAAGGAGGATTCCTAACATGTCCGATCCGGAATACATCGGGCGCATCGCCCGCAGCATCGCGCCATGCGGGCTGGTCTGCGCCCTGTGCGGCAAGCCGTCCTGCAAGGGCTGCCGGGAGAGTACGGATGCCGAGCTTTCCTGTTTGTGCCGCCAGCGTACATGCTGCCGGGAGAAAGGCTTCTCCGGATGCTGGGAATGCCCGCTTTTTCCCTGCGGGGAGGGCATGTTTTCCTCTGCGCGGAGCAGCAGCAGACGCCTTACCGCCTTTGTGCGCTGCGTGCGGGAGGACGGCGCAGACGCGCTTGCGTCGTATCTGGCCGCCAATGAAGCGCAGGGCCTACTGTACCATCGCGACGCAGTGCATTTTACCGGCGATTATGACATATCGGAAGATGAGGCGGAGATTTTACGCCTGCTGCGGGAGGGATCCAAACCATGATTCCGGGCGCATGGCGCGCCTGATTTTTGCAAAGAGGTGTTTTGAATGAAAGTACTGCTGTTAAACGGCAGCCCCCATGCGAAGGGCTGTACCTACACTGCGCTGGCTGAGGCTGCCGGCGCGCTGGAGGCTGCCGGTGTGGAAACGGAATTTGTCCATATCGGTACAAAGGCGATCCGCGGCTGCATCGGCTGCGGCAAATGCCGGGAGGCAAAGCGCTGCGTTTTTGACGACGATCCTGTAAATGAGGCCATCGAAAAAGCCCGGGCCTGCGACGGCTTCATTTTCGGTTCCCCTGTGTACTATGCCTCGCCCAACGGCGCTGCGCTGGCGTTTCTGGACCGGTTGTTCTACGCGGGCGGCAGCGCGCTGCGGTACAAGCCCGGCGCGGCGGTCGTCTCGGCCCGGCGCGGCGGCACAACCGCCGCGCTGGACGCGCTGAACAAATATTTTACCATCAACTGTATGCCGGTAGTATCTTCAAAATACTGGAACATGGTGCATGGCAACACGCCCGATGAGGTGCGGCATGACCTGGAAGGCATGCAGGTGATGCGCACACTGGGACGCAATATGGCCTGGCTGCTCAAATGCATTGAGATCGGCCGCGCGGCCGGCATCACCACGCCGGAGCCGGAACCGCCCGTGCGCACAAATTTCATCCGCTGAGGACGCTCTTTTGTTCAACAACCGCCGCCCGGCGGACATTCCGGAGGCAAAAAATGACCCCTGAAACAAACGCGCTCATTCCCGTGGGCATTGCCGCGCTGTGCTTTTTACTCGCTTTTCTGTATGGACAGCACCGGCGGGCACTGGCGCTGCGCCGCCGTGTGGCGGAAAGCTTCGGTCAGACGCCGGCAGAGCCGGAACGGCCCCGCGCCATGACACGGGAATTCTGGGAACTCCTGCGCGCAGGCGAGCCTGCCGGCCAGTGCATCGACGACGCGACCTGGAACGACCTGGACATGGACGACGTGTTCGCGCGCATTGATATCTGCCAAAGCGCCGTGGGGCGTGCCTGCCTTTATGCAGTGCTGCACCGCCTGAACACCGGGCCGGAGCTTGCCCGGCGCGCCCGCCTCTGCGGCCTTTTCGCGGCGCGGCCCGCGCTTCGGCTGAATGTCCAGCTCTGCCTTGCACGCCTGGGCCGCAAGCGCGGGCAGGAATTCGCCGGTTTCCTGTTTGACCCATCTCCCATGCGTCTGCCGCTGGCCGGGTTGTACCGCATTTGTATGTTTCTTCCCTTTCTGGCATTGCCCTCACTTTTCTTCGGGCCGTGGGCGTTGTGCTTTCTTGCCGCCTGCGTGTTGAACACGGCGCTGTATTATCACGCCAAAGATAAAATACGCGCGCATCTGGACACATTGGGTTATTTTTCAATGCTGCTTTCTGCGGCAAAGCGCCTTTCCCGGCTCGTGCAAGCCGACGCGCCCCAGCTTTCCGATGCGCTGAACGATGCCGCCCGGCCGCTGAAGGCGGTTTCCGGCGGCGTGGGGGCGCTGGCTCGCCCCTCCACGGGCGAGCTGAACGACATGCTGTTCGAGCTGATGGGGGCACTGACGCTGGCGCCCCTGCTGTATTACGACCGCGCCGTCCGTGTGATGCAGCGCGAACACGCTGCGCTGCTGCGCCTGTGCATGCTGCTGGGCGAAACGGAGCTTGCCATAGCCGCGCTTTCATTCCGTGAGAGTCTTCCCCTCCGGTGTACGCCGGAATTTACTTCCGAAATGGCACTTGTCTGCGACGAACTGTACCATCCGCTCCTGGAAACGCCCGTGGCGAACAGCGCGGTATTCCGGCGCCACACATTGTTCACTGGTTCCAATGCGTCCGGCAAATCCACATTCATCAAAGCACTGGCCGTCAACGCCATTCTGGCGCAGACGCTGGGCGTATGCGCCGCCCGTGCATTCACGCTGCCCCGGGCGCTGGCGGTATCCTCCATGGCGGTTTCCGACAACCTCTGCGCCGGAGACAGCTATTTTGTGGCGGAGCTGAAATCTCTGCGCCGCCTGCTGGCCTGCGCGCAAACCGGAACGCCCTGCCTGTGCTTTATTGACGAGATTCTGAAGGGGACCAACACCGTGGAGCGCATCGCAGCCTCGGCGGCGGTGCTGCGCCATCTGGCCGGGTGCCGCTGTCTGTGCTTCGTCGCCACCCATGACCGGGAACTGACGGAAATGCTTGCGGGCCTGTATGAAAACCGCCACTTCTCCGAACAGGTGGGGCCGGAGGGCGTCACCTTTGACTATCTGCTCAGGGAGGGTCCCGCGCACACACGCAACGCCATCGCGCTGCTGGCGCAGTTGGGTTTCCCTGCAAAGGTGACGCAGGCGGCGGAGGATGCGGCCCGCGCCTTCGAGGCGGAGGGACGGTGGCCCGCGGAACGGAGCGGCAGAAAGGATAATTGTGGCACCTGCTTTCCGGAAACGCCCTGCAGCTGGGACAAAGCAGCGAAAAAATGATGTACAGGCTGTCTTTCTCGCCCTGAAAGCACCCGGTACGCCATGGCCTATGTGAATACCGGCGGCCTTCACCGCGGCTTATGCGCTTTCCCGCATCGACCTCGTGCCCGATTTTATCCCTATGCCGAGATACCCGGACGACCTTTTGCTTTTGCCGCTGTCGGCGGCATGCACCGTAAGGCAAATCCCGCCGCAGATTTTTACCGCATGCAGTCCACGGGCCGATGGTCTGGTCTGTGGAATGAAGGCAGACCCAAACGCTGGTACTGCGCCATTCCTACCGCTCCGGCATGGGCCCTGGGGCTGCTGCTTTTGAAAGCCGTGCTTTGAGAAAGCCCGCGCAGGACCGCCCCCCGGACGGAAAGGAGAAATTCCTGAATGCATATGCCTGATGCCATTCCCGAAAATATGTTCGCGCCGTGCGGCATGAACTGCATGGTATGCTATAAGCACTGTACCGTTTGCAAAAGCGTGCGTCCCTGTGCAGGATGCCTGAACGGGGACGAAGGCAAGCCGCGTCACTGCCGTGCCTGTGCCATCAGGGACTGCTGCCGTGAAAAGGGCCTGCGCTATTGCCTTGAATGCACCGCGTTCCCCTGCCGGCGCCTGAACCGTCTGGAAAAAAGCTATCGTACGCGCTACGACGCCAGTCTTTTGTCCAACAGCCGCGCCGTTCTCACACGCGGGCTTGCCGTCTTTCTGGAGAATGAACGGCAAAAATATACCTGTTCCGTGTGCGGCGGCATTGTTTCGCTGCATGACGGTGTGTGCGGAACCTGCGGCGCATCCACGGCCGCGCTGGAATAGAAGCATGCGCTGCGCGGTGCCGGTCGCGGAAAAAGGAACCTTTCCGCTGCGCGATTTTTGTGCTATACTCTTTTTGTGGCTGCAAGCGTATCGGCGCACAAAGGTGCCGGGACGCCCGGCGGACGCGGCAAGATCCGCGCAGCCGCCGCAGGAATGAAATAGAAACGGAGAAATGAAACATGATCGAGATCACCATGGAAAACGGCAAGACCATCCGCATTGAACTGGACGCCGAGGCCGCGCCTATCACGGTGGAAAATTTCACAAAGCTGGTGAAACAGGGTTTTTATGACGGCCTGACGTTCCACCGCATCATTCCCGGCTTTATGATCCAGGGCGGCTGTCCCGAGGGCACCGGCATGGGCGGCCCGGGCTATGGCATCAAAGGCGAATTTGCCGCAAACGGCGTTGAAAACCCCATCCGCCATACCCGCGGCGTCATCAGCATGGCCCGCAGCCAGATGCCCAACTCCGCGGGCAGCCAATTCTTCATCATGCATGCCGACGCGCCGCATCTGGACGGCAGTTACGCCGCTTTCGGCCATGTGGTGGAAGGCATGGACGTTGTCGACGAGATCGCGTCCGTCGCCACGGATTTCCGCGACAAGCCCAAAACGCCCGTTGTGATGAAGTGTGTGAAGGTCGTGGACTGAGATGCGCCTGTTTAAAAAACTGTTCTCGTTTTTCTGGGACAGGAGCCTGCTGATCTTTCTTATCATCGGCGGGCTGAACACACTCGTCAGCATGGTCGGCAGCCAGCTTTTGTACGGCGCGCTGGGCTATTGGGGCGCGACCGCGCTGATGTTCACCGTATGCAGCGTGTTCAGCTTTATCTTCAACCGGAAATACAGTTTTGAAAGCAAGGCCCCTCTGCTGCAAAGCGCCGTGCGCTTTTCTGTGGTCATCGCGGTGTGCTACCTCATCAGCTTCGGCCTTTCGGATTTTCTGGTGCCGATGTTCATGGGGCGCTTCTTTCCCGCTGTTTCCACAGACTGGCAGGCGCGCATCGCCATGCTGGTAGCGCAGGTGATCTTTACCGCCTGCAACTATCTGGGGCAGCGCCTGTGGGCTTTTAAAGAATAAGCCCGTTCCGCATCCCATTTTTGCAAAAAAGCCTTTGCCCCGGACATTGCGTCCCGGGGCAAAGGCTTTTTCCGTATCTGCAATCGGCGGTGCCGGGCCGGAGACGGGATGGCCTGCGGCCTTTTCGCGCCGCGCTCCGTTCCATCACTCCCGCCGCGGCGCACCGGCAGCGCTTAAGGCTCCGGCCCGCGTCTCCTCCTCTTCATGAAACGCAGAGTGCTCACCGAAGGAGGGCACGAACAGGAATTTCCGGATGGCAAAGATCAGCGCGATGGTGACGATGCCGATGAGATTTTCCAGCGGCGAAGTATGCTCCACCACCATCTGCCGGGCGATGGCGAACAGAAGCACCTCAATGGCGGAGCCGGGCGTATGCTTTGCCAGCATCTTGATAAACTCCACGCCGATGATCAGGTTGAACGCGTGGCCCAAAAACACTGTAAAGCCCTCGTGGGCTTTCGGATCGCCCGCAAGGCTGAACACCTCGCGCACCACCTGTATACCCGCGATAACAATGGCGATGAGCACGATGATGGAAATGGAGATTTCAATAACGCTTGCAAAAAACGCTACCTTGCGCCGTAAATATTCCTTGACACGCACGGCAAATCCTCCTTTTCTGCTGCTCCGTCCCGGCCGCGCTCAGCCAGCCAAAGGCCTGTGGACGCACGCTTTGCGGTAAACCGACCAAACGAACAGGCAAACCGCGGCGTTCACCGCCAGAATGATTCCTTCACTGCACCACATGCTCCGCAGCAGCCCCAACTGGGACAGCGCCGCGGGAATATTCGCCGCGGCATGCAGCAGCACCGCCGCGAAATAGTACCAGATGGGAACGCGCCGGGTGACCGCCATCCACACCAGGATGGACAGCGCCATATGCAGCGCCATTGCCGCGATGCGTTCTACACCGGCAGCCCAGAACGCGCCCGCCCCCGCGGCCCCAAGCGCGTCCGTTACCTGCGGCGCGGCGGGCGCGCCCAGCATCACCGCAGCGTTCACGGCGGCGTTCACCCCTGCCAGCAGCGCAGCCTCCACGCCGCCGTGGCCAATGCCGTAGCCTACGCCCAACGCCAGATCCCTGTCTTTTTTGCACAGCAGCGACAGACCCATCAGGCGGCCTGTTTCCTCAAACAGGCCCGCGGCAAGGCAGCCGTAAGCCGTATAGGCCGCCGGATACAGCGTAATAGCCGGAAACAGGGAGAACACCGCCGCGTGGAGCAGCTGCTCCAGCACCAACGCATAGCCGATGAAACAACCGGCGCCCACCAGCGCGGCCAGCAAGCCGCGGCCTGTTTTACGCTTGAGGACGGCAAGCGCCGCAACAGGCAGTGCGATGGAAACCAGCACCGTAAAAATGCATCCTGCAATGGATGCGGCTGAGAAGACGGGGGCAGCAGACACAGAGCATCCTCCTTTTCCGGACGTTGACACCGCTTATTGAAACAGAGAACCTGACAGCCGATACCGGAGCGTCCACCCCTTTTTGGCGGCATTCGCCGGGTGGCTTGTACTTTGCCGCGCAAAGATGCATGGCCTTGCCACCGCCAGCTTTTTCCCCGGATTTTTCTTTTTTATCTCTTTGCCTTTTTCGACAGTCTGCGTCCGTCCCTTTTCAAGAAGCGGACGTTTCTCCGGTTTGTTACGGTTTTTTTGCAAAGGGAACGGATGCGATGATGGCGCACCATACGAGCTGATACGCCAGCACCGTGCCCAGAGAAAGGCCCGTAAGGCCCTCGTAAAAGCCCAACGCCACACTGAGCACCGCACCCAGCGCCACAGCGGCCGTCTGCACAACGCCCGCAAGGCGTTCGCCTGCGGCCGCGCGCGCGGCCGCGCGCATGCCGCCCAGGAAGGACGCGCATGCACCTGTGTGCATCATCACGCCCTCGCTCTCGGGACGGTAGGCAAGCTCGGTCTCCAGGGCGTCCTGCTCATGCTGAGACAGCACCTTGACCGTTCCCTCCGGAATGCCGTAAGTCGCGGCCACCAGCGGCGCGGTAATGTTGAAATCGTCTGCCTGCACCAGCACGCTGATACCGCTCTGCGCCAGACTGTCCAATGTTTCTGCGGCGCGGCGGTCGGGCCGGTAGCTGACGAGGAACATGCCGAACAGCTTGCCCGCCACCGCAAGATAGATGGGAGAGCGCTGGCCGTTCTTCGTATATTTTTTCTCGTAGTCCAAAGAGGGTACTTCAATGTCATGGCGCTTCATCATCTCGCGGCTGCCCAGCAGAACACGGCGGTGCTCGATCCACCCGGTAAAGCCGTAACCGATTTCCACCGAGGCGTTTTCCACACCGGCCAGCAGCTTCTCGTTGTTGTCCAGCATGCCCATGAACACGCCGCGCAGCGTCTCGCAGCTGGGCGACAGCAGGCTGGCTGCATAAAGGATGGCAATGTCGATGCGCTCTTTTTCAAAGGTTTTGATGCCGTGCAGGCGCACGCTGCCCGCGGGGAACAGCTCCCGCGCGCTCAGCAGCACCGTGTTGGCGCTCCCCAGTGTTTCCACTGCGCTCGGCCCCGGAACCACGGCGCCGCAGCGGGACGTAGCCTGCTGCATCAGGCTGGTGGGCAGCGCGTACACAAGCGTCGCCGCCAGAGGCGCGCTCAGGCTCAAGGCCGCAGCCAGGCCGGAGAGCGCAGATATCACGCCGCCGCCCTTTACGCCTGCGACAACAGCGCACACCAGCGCCGCGCCGCCCAGGCCCCAGCACAGCTTCTGCACCATGGCGTCCGCCGCGCGGGGAGAAAAGCTCTGGCGCAAAAAGCCCTTGACCAGCGCTGTAGGACGGTTCAGCAGCAGACGCGGTTCCGGCTCGCCCAAACCGTCGCACAGCCGCTTTGCCAGCTGTTCCTTTTCCAGCAGAAACGCGGCCGCATGCTCCTCGCCGGAGCTTGCCAGCGCAAAATTCGCGCACACAGCGCGGATCTGCAGCCATTTGCCCAGCGCGTTGCCGCACAGCAGCAGCGCCGCCACGGGCGCAAACAGCGTCACGGCCTCCGGATCAAAATTTTTCGCATCAAACAGCAGCGCCGCATTCTGCAGCGCCGCTCCCACCACGGCCAGCGCAGTGAAGCTGTCGGACGTAGGCTGGAGCGCAAGGCCCCGCAGGCCTGCCCCCAGCGTGGTGATGGAGCTGAAAGCCGCTACGGCCAACAGAACGAAATTTGTGACAAGATAAGTAAGCGGAGCCGTGTGCGGGTCCAGCACGCCAATGGGCGGCAGCCAGCCCGTGCGGGCCGAGAGACCCAAATACAACAGGAACAGCGTCAGCACGCCCGTAAGCACGGTGCGCGCCAGGCGCGTCTGGCGCATGGAAGCCAGTTCCTGGGCAACCGCCGGCGCGTCGGACAGGCGGTTGTATTCTCCTATCTCCTCCTCCGGTGCCAGCGCGCCGGAGTTTTTCCTGCGCAGCGGCTCGTATTCGCCCGTGCCGTCGCCGTCCAGCGGGATATCGATGTCCATTGCGCGGGTATCGCGCCGCTTGCGCGCAGCGCCCAGGTCGAATGTGTCGGCTCTGGCAATGGCCCGCGCCAAAAAGGAGGCGGACATAGGTGCGGGCGTGTCCTGCGGGTTTACCTGGGGCACGTCCAGATCCAGCGTGCTGCCGAAAGTGCGCCCATTGGCTCCGGGCGCGCCCTGCTCCGGCGCATCCGCCCGGCCCGGCACGGGCGCTTCCGGAATGCACTGCTCGGGGCGGATGGCGTCAAATTCCCCGGTATAGCCTTCTTCCAGGGCGGCCTCATAGTACTCGCCTGCCTCGCCCTGGGCAAACTCATCCTCGAATTCCTCTTCCTCTTTTTTGGCAAACAGCTTTGCCCAGAAGCCGCTCTTTTCTTTTTTACGGCGGCCGCTCTCACCCAGCGTAGGGTCGTCGATCACAGCGGTTGCGAAGAAATCGCGGAAACGGTCGTCTACTTCGCCGAACAGATTGTTTCCCGTAACGGGGGCGGCCTGCTCCTGTTCCTGCGCCGGCTGGGAGCCGCGCCGGAGCACCGCCTCCCGCGCCGCGCTCAGCACGGCTTCGCCCGCGGCGCTGTGCAGCGTATTTTCCGCCTCGCGGCGTGCCTCTTCCATAATGCGCGCGCGTTCCTCCGCCTGCTTTTGCGCCTCGGCCTCGGAATACGCCTTAATGTCCGGCAGCTCCACCGTGGGCACTTCGTCCTCAACAGGAGCGGGCTCCGGTTCAGGCTCCGCCGCGGGTTCCGGCGCTTTCTCGGGAGCGGGCTGGGGAATCTCGGGCAGCGGATCGTTTTTTTCGTGGGCAAACGCAGGCACCGGCAGCAAGATCGGCTCTACCGGAGCGCGCTTTTTTCCGGTCCCGACGCCCAGTTCGGATAAAATGGCGTCCAGGTCCGCATCCGAACTCTGTACCGGACGGACTGCCGCGGGCGCGTCCGCACGCTTCTTCTGCACCTGCTCGAGGATATGGTCGAGCTCTGAAGCTGTGATATGCGGTTTCTGATCGCTCAAATAGAACCCTCCGTTCCGCGCTGGCGCATGATCTCATACAAAATAATGCCGGTGGCGACCGACACGTTGAAACTGTCCACCCCCGTGCCGCCGCCCGCCATGGGCAGACTGAGAACACCGTCGCACAGGGACTTCACCAGCGGCGAAACACCGCTGCCCTCACTGCCCGCCACCAGCGCGATGGGGCCTGTAAGGTTTTGCTGGAAAGCGGGGCGTCCGTCCATGTCCGCGCAATAGACAAATACATTCTGCGCCTTCAGCCTGCGGACAGCCTCGCCGATGTTGGCCACACGCGCCACGGGCAGCCTTGCCGCCGCGCCCGCGCTGCTTTTAAGCACAGTAGGTGTAACAGGTACGCCGCCGCGCCGCGGTATCACCACGCCGTGAGCACCGCACAGCAGCGCCGTGCGGATGATCGCGCCCAGGTTATGGGGATCCTCCACGCCGTCCGCCAGCAGCAAAAAGGGCGGCTCGCCCCGGCGCGCCGCCTCGGCCAGCAAGTCATCCAGCGAGACATAATCCACACTGGCCGCCCACGCCGCAACGCCCTGGTGGCCTTCCGTGCCGCACATGCCGCGCAGCTTGGCCGCGTGCACACGCTTGACCACAGCGCCCGCCTCGCGGGCGATGGCCGTATAATATCCCGCCTGTGCGGCGTTCATGGTATCCTGTACGAACACGGTATCCACGGCCGCACCGCTTTTGAGCAGCTCCGTCACGGCATTTTTGCCGTACACAATTGTGGAATCCTGCTCTGTTTTGTGTTCAAATCTATCGTTTTTCTTCTCTGCCCGTTCCATCCGCAGCCTCCAGAATTTTCAAAAAAGCCCCGCCCGTCCGGTTCCCGCACACTGCGCTCCGCATGCGGCGTGCGCGCAGCCGCGCAGCGGCCTCAACAAAACCACACTTGCTGCGGTTTTGCGTGTTTCAACGTTCTCAAACCCATGCGCACCGGCGCATCCGCGTGTGCCGGACACACGCGCAGCCGCGCAAGCGGCGGGTTTGAGGCTATTATAACACGACGCCGCGCAGCGGCCTCGACAAAACCGCACTTGCTGCGGTTTTGCGTGTTTCAATGTTCTCAAACCCATGCGCACCAGCGCATCCGCGTGTGCCCGGCACACGCGCAGCCGCGCAAGCGGCGGGTTTGAGGCTATTATAACACAGATACCGCATCTTTGCTATAATTTCCGCCGGATTTCGGGCATTTTCGCCTGAGGCTGACAACGGCGCGCTTACAAAAGGAACCACAGCAGCACAGCGGCGGCCGTGGCAGCCGCTGCCCACAGCGCGGCGCGCGCGCCCGGTCCCAGCGGCAAAATACTGCGCCGCCACGAAACCAGGCCGGAAACATATTTTTCCGCCGCATCCTGCTGGCACCCCAACTGCACCGCGCGGCTTTCCGGCTTAAAAAACACCAGCACCCGTTCGATGCTCTCGTCCTGCGGCTCCACAATTTCCACCACACACTTGTTTACGCCTTTCATTCCGGTCCCCCTTTCCCGCCCGCCTGCCGCGGGCTTACGGAAAGTTTTGTCTCCGGTGCGCAATTTAAACAATTTCTTCTTTTAAATTTCGGCGTTCACTGTTTAATGGAATTCGTAAAGGTGCATATACATTTTGTAAAAGGTAATTTTTTCCTTATTGAATGTTGAAAACCCTGTTGAAAGTGTTGACAACCCGCCTGTTTTGCCCATTTGCGGGCTTTTTGAGAGAAGTTTTCGACTGTGTTTTCAACACCCTGTTGAAAACTTTCCACAAAACCCCGGGTTTATTCCAAAGTGTCAAGTTGGAATTTTGACGATTTTAAACGGGAAACATTTTCACTTTTCGCCGTTTTTACAAAAAATTCGCGCAAGGTTTACACCTTTACGCACCTTGAAATTTTTGCAAATATACCTGGGAATCGCTTCCATCGCGGGCGGCCTTCCATGCATTTTTCTGCGCTTGCCGCAGGGCGGCGTTTGTGATATCATTCATTTAGACGAGCGTCGAAAGAAAAGCAGCGGAAGGAGCGGTGCGCGCGTGTTCGACAAAACGTTCAAAGCCCTGTCCGACCCCACCCGCCGCCAGATCCTGGAGCTGCTGCGCAGAGGGCCGAAAAGCGCCGGTGAGATATCCGAACAGTTCGGCACCAGCGGAGCCACCATCTCCCACCATCTTTCCGTTCTGAAAGACGCGGGCCTGGTGAGTGACGAAAAGCGCGGCAAGTATATTTTTTACGAGCTGGACACCAGTGTTTTACAGGACATGCTTGCATGGGTGGCCGGTTTTGCAAAGGGAGACGGCGATGAAACAAAGCAATAAAACAGAATGGGCCATCTGGGGCGTGTGCGCCCTGTCGTTTGCCGTGACGCTGGCGCTGCTGCCTCTGCTGCCCGCACGC
This sequence comes from Ruthenibacterium sp., assembly GCF_017421385.1. NCBI lineage: Bacteria > Bacillati > Bacillota > Clostridia > Eubacteriales > Oscillospiraceae > Ruthenibacterium > Ruthenibacterium sp. The sequence goes on from NZ_JAFOIN010000097.1 coordinate 19,064, forward strand.
ATCCCCGTCCATTGGAACGTGGACGGGCAGATCGACAGCTGGGCGGCACGCCCGGGAGCGTTTTTCGGCCCGGCCATGGGGCTGGGCCTGAGCCTTTTGATGAAATTTCTGCCCTACATCGACCCGCGCCGCCGCAGCTATGAAAAGTTCGGCCGCGCGTACGATGCGTTCCGGCTGGCGCTGGCGCTGTTCGTGCTTATCCTGCAGGGCGTTACGCTGTACGCTGCGTTTTATCCGGATGGACTGGATGTTTCCCGCATCATTGCCGCCTGTGTGGGCGCGCTGCTGTGCGTAGCGGGCAATTATATGCCCAAGTTCCGGCACAACTATTTCTGCGGTATCCGTACGCCGTGGACGCTGGCCAGCGAAACGTGCTGGCGGCGCACCCACCGCTTTGCGGGGCCGCTGTGGTTCTGGGGCGGTCTGGCGCTGGCGGCGGGCAGCTTTTTCCTCTCCGGCCGCTGGCTGGCCGCGGCCACGGCGGCTCTGGGAGCCGTGCTCGTCGTGCCCGCTTATCTTTATTCGTACTTTATTTATAAAAGCAGCGGTGAAGATTGATTTTGCCGCCGCGATGCGTTATACTATCCTTGGTTAAATTTGTGACAAGGGCTTGTCCTCTTTCACTGTGGGACCGATACGCGCTGGGCGGGCCAATGCGCTTGGAGCGCCCGCCCAAAACAGGAACGATTTTTTGGAGGGTAATGAATTATGCTGGTAAACGCTACCGAAATGCTGCAGAAAGCCCGCGACGGCCACTACGCCGTAGGCCAGTTCAACATCAACAATCTGGAGTGGACGAAGGCCGCGCTGCAGGCTGCGCAGGAAATGAACAGCCCCATCATTCTCGGCGTGTCCGAAGGCGCGGGCAAATATATGACAGGCTTCAAAACCGTCGCCGCCATGGTCAAGGCCATGATCGACACGCTGGGCATCACCGTGCCCGTGGCGCTGCATCTGGACCACGGCTCTTACGAGGGCGCCAAGGCCTGTGTTGAGGCCGGGTTCTCCTCCATCATGTTCGACGGCAGCCACTACGCCATCGACGAAAACGTGGCCAAGACCACCGAGCTGGTGGCTCTGGCTCACGAGAACGGCCTTTCCATCGAGGCCGAGGTCGGCAGCATCGGCGGTGAAGAGGACGGTGTTGTGGGCATGGGCGAGATTGCGGACGCCGCCGAGTGTGCGCGCATCGCTTCCCTGGGCATCGACTTCCTGGCCGCAGGCATCGGCAACATCCACGGTGTGTACCCGTCCAACTGGAAAGGCCTGGACTTCGACGCGCTGGAGAAGATCCACAACGCAACGGATCACATTCCCCTTGTGCTGCACGGCGGCACCGGCATCCCCGACGATATGATCAAAAAGGCCATCAGCCTGGGTGTTTCCAAGATCAATGTGAACACCGAATGCCAGCTCGCCTTCGCCAAGGCCACCCGTGAATACATCGAGGCCGGAAAGGACCAGCAGGGCAAGGGCTTTGATCCGCGCAAGCTGCTTGCGCCGGGCGCCGAGGCCATCAAGAACACCGTCAAGGAAAAAATGGAGTTGTTCGGCTCTGTGGGCAAGGCGTAAGCGCTGCCCACAGGCGTTCAGTACCTTTCAAAGCAACGGAAAAGCCCCCGGATTTCCCGCAATGGGAAAGCCCGGGGGCTTTTTCTGCACACCGGCGTATCTGCGTGCGGCGCCCCGCCAAAGCGCAAAAAAGCGGCGGCCCCATATGGAACCGCCGCCTGTGCCGGACATCCGGCTTATTTCGTCTGTACGCCGCCGATGAAGATTTTTTCCGGGTGCAGCGTCTCGTCCAGCACCAGTATGTCAGCGCGCTTGCCGGCGGTGATGCTGCCCAGCTCATCAAACAAGCCCACAGCCTGCGCCGGGTTGATGGTAGCCGCGCGCAGCGCCGCGTCCAGGGGCACGCCGAAGCTGACGGCGCGGCGGAAGCATTCGGCCAGGCAGGTAGCGCTGCCCGCGATGGTGCCGTCCTCCAGCGTGGCCTTGCCGTCCGTCATATACACAGTCTGGCCGCCCAGCGAATACACGCCGTTGGGCATGCCCGCGGCGCGCATGGAATCGCTGATGAGACACACGCGCTCGGCGCCGAACCAGCGGAACACACTGCGCACCACAGCCGGATGCAGGTGGATGCCGTCGGAGATCATCTCCACATGGGCCGCGTCATCGCTGGCCGCGCCCACGACGCCCGGGTCGCGGTGGTTGAACGGCGGCATGGCGTTGAACAGGTGCGTCACATGGGATGCGCCCGCGGCAAAGGCCGCCTTGGCCTGGTCGTAATTGGCCGTGGTGTGCGCAATGGACACCACGCATTTTTTGCTGGCCCGCTCGATGAAAGGCACCGCACCCGGCAGCTCCGGCGCAACGTCGATGAGCTTGATGGCGCCGCCGGACAGCTCATACAGGCGGTCAAACATCTCGATCTCCGGGTCCACAATGTATTTTTCCGCCTGAGCGCCCTTTTTCGCCTTGTTGAAGAAGGGCCCCTCCATATTGATGCCGCGCAGCACGGCGCCGCCGGTCTCTTTGTTGATGTAGGGCTTCGCAATGTTGAAGATATTGGTGAGGATGGGCTCGTCGAAAGCCATCGTGGTGCCGCAGAAGGCCGTTACGCCCTCGCCGCCCAGATAGGCGGACATTGTTTCGATGTGCTCCGCGCCCGCGTCGCAAAAATCAGAGCCTTTGGAGCCGTGGATGTGGATATCCACAAAACCCGGGGTGACGTATTTGCCGGAAACGTCCACTGCGTCGGGGCCGTCCAGCGTGCCGGGGGCAGCCACCTGAGCGATCTTTCCGTCCGCGATCTCCACGTCCGCCAGCACAAAGCGCGCGTCTTCGGTGAAAACAAGGCCGTTTTTCAGGATCATATTGATACACTCCTTTGATTGATCGTATGGTCTTGCGCGCCGGGTGGGGCGCGCGGATTTCCCTGCTTTCATTATAACGTTTTTTTCGGCGCGCAAAAGTTTTTTTTGCAAAAAAAGCGCTTTGTGCCAAGATTGCATATGATACGGCAAAACGCGCAAA
>NZ_JAFOIN010000098.1:0-12031 GCF_017421385.1 Ruthenibacterium sp.
CACCGGGCAGAGCCAGATGTCATAGTTGTTGGGCGATGTGAAGATCTCCCGTGTGTTGACGGTCTGGGAGCTGCCGGAATACATGTACCCGATCACGTAGGTATATGGCGTGCCGTTTCGGTCCGCGCCCAGCGCGCCGCCTGCGGCGAACGCCGTGGACGCAAACAGCGTCACACACAGCAGCAGCGCAAGCAGGCTTGCGCTATACCGTTTCCATTTCTGTTTCATCCTTCTTTTTTCCTTCTTTCCGCTTGTATTTGAAAAGGGCGGCTGGTTTTTCCAGCCGCCCTTTTTCACAAAAGAATATATACCAATAGTTTTTCGCCCGGAACACGCGGGGCCGGGCGCGCAGCACCTGGCTTTTGAATACCGCCCACAAAAATTTTTCCAGCGGCATCCCGTTGTAGGTAAAAAATCCGGCCAGCGCCAGCGGCGCGGCCCCCAGGATACATACCCAGCCCGTCGTTTCCGTTCCAAGCGTATCCACACATCCAAAGTACAATCCCACCGCTGCTCCCACAGCGGCAAGCGAGCATCCGAACTGCCGCAGCGACAGCCCGAAAAAAATGCTTTCATGGTATTGCCGTACTTCTTTCGGCACCTTTATCTCCAATTCTGTTTCACCTCGTTACAGGCTCATCATTTCCCGCACGATGCGGTCCGAGCCTTTTACCAGTCCCACAAGGACCATCATGTTGAAGATCATTTCCGCCACATAGGTCCAAACCATCGAAACCGCTGAGCCTGACGGCGCCGCGGGCGACCCGCTGCCCATATATGCGGAAAAGATCAGGCAGGACAGCACGATGACCGCACCTTCCAGGCACACGCCCACATATCCTTTGAGGAACGCTTTTCCCGTGGCCGCCGTCTCGCCGCTGCCAAATGCCGCGATGGGCACCGGGGCCAAAGCTGTGTAAATGTAGAGTTTGAAAAAACGGCTATACACCGTCATGATCAGGATAAAGGAAAGTACGGTAATGAACAGGCTGCCCAAAATCGTCACGAGCCACAGCGGGATGGACGCGAGAAAACCCACGTTTCCGATGGCCGCGCTGATCTCGCCGGGCAACGTGCCCACGTTGCCCGCCATACCGCCCATCTGCCCGGCCACCGTGCTTACAATGCCGCCGCATATATCGAACACGGCCAGCATCAGCGGCATACAGTAGGTGACGGCGGCTTTTGCCGCCACAAAATGCAGGAAATACCGCAAAGCCGCCTCCGGGCGGCGCAGCTCCTGAAAGTTCATCGTGTTTTTGAACAGCCCCATGGCGAAAAACAGAACGAGCAGCCCATACCCGATGGCCTGCAGCGCGTCGTTGATCTGCACAACGATGTTCCATATCCCACCACCCTTAAATTCCTGCGGCGTCATGCTCACCAGCTGCCAGATCTCCGCCAGCTTCTCATTCCATGTCGCCAATGCATTTTCCAGATTCTCTACGATCCAGTTGTCATCCAAATGATTTCACACCTCCAAAACAAACAGGGCGGCCGTTTCCGGTCGCCCTGTTCGTCAAACTCTTTTCAATTCACCGAATCAACCATTGATAGTCCTGTCGGCAGTCTACAATAAAATCCACGAATACTTTACGCTCTGCAACTTGATATACCATTAAATAATGCTCTGCAAAAAGCAGCTTGCGATATTTATGTGGCGGCAAATATGCATCATTCAGCTCCGGCGCTCTTTTGGGAAACTGTGACAGAGAAGCAGCGCTTTCTTCGAACATTTGCACAAGGCGTTCCGCTGCTTCATCATTGAACTCCGCAAGAAAAGCCGCCTGTTCTACCAGCATTTGCATAGCACGCGGTCTAATTTCCACATCGTAAACCTTTTCATCCATGCCGTTTTTTTGCCTCCTGGATCGCCTGACGCATTGCTGCTGCTACCTCCTGAGGCGTATACCCCTGTGCGCCATTCAAACGGTCTTCTTCCGCGGCAAGAAGTTCCTCCCGCAATTTCAACATTTTTTCACGGCGGGAAAAGGCTTCGATATCCATCACCACAAGATCTCCTTCGCCGTTTTTGGTTAAATAAACTGGCTCTCCTGTGGATTTGCACAGTGCCGAAATTTCGTTGTAGTTGTTGCGAATAGACGCCGATGGTTTGATGTTCATACTCCGCCCTCCCTGTTACAAATTAAGTACATATATATCTTACCCTCAAAATATTACCGCGTCAACTACACCGTAATAAAGTCCAAAATCTCCTTTGCAAACATAATGAGCAGGCCGCCGAAAAATGCCAGAAAACCGTTGGCCCGCTGGCTGGAATCATGGCTCTGTACCGCAAGGCCGATCTGTACGATGCCGTAGCCCGCTACGATAACGCCCACGGCGCGCACACACTGGAACACCAGGTCGGACAGGTTGTTGATGGTGTCCAGCGGCCCCGATGCGCCGCCCTCTGCAAAGGCCGGGACCGCCAGCAGCGTACCCAGCAGGCACACCAATACAATACGCGCATATCCGATGCGCGCCTTATAGCCGCGCTTTGCATCGCGCAGCGCCGCCGCGTCAGGCTTGTTCTTTTTTTCGTTCAATTTTCTTTTCCTCCAGTTCTTCTTTGCTGTGAAGCACCTCAAACGCCGAAAGCAGCTCCGGCGCAAGCGGCGTTCCCTTTTTCCATTCTTCCTGTACATCCTCCGCCGGAATACTGGCGGACAAGGCGCAGTAATCCTCCGGCACCTTGTATGGCGGCGCGCCGCCCATTTCCGTGTACCGGATATTCGGATGCCGGTTCAAGTCGTATTTCCGGTCCAGTACCGGACATTCGCCGCGGATGAGCAGCAGCGCGTCCCGGTCCACCATGCGCAGCTCCTCCGGCGTCACAAGCTCCCGGCCCGTATTCTGGAAGTTCCGGCTGGATGAACCGCCGCGCCCCTTTGTCTCCCCGCGTGTTATGGTATCAATGGTCGCCTTCCCTGTCATTTTGCTGATATACGACAAGCTTTCCTGATCGTTGCCGCCCAGGAACAGGAACGAATCGCAGTTGCCCACGACCTCCTCCCAGCTCTCCTTGTACATCGCCTTGATGGCGGAAAGCCCCTGTACCACAACGCTGCACCCGATGTTCCGGCTGCGCGCCGTGCGCAGGATCTGCAGATAGTTGTCCGGCTGCGGCGTATTCGCCCATTCGTCCTGGATGCACTGCACATGCACAGGCAGCGGCCCGCCGTATTTCTGGTCGGCAATGTAGTAAAGCTCCTGAAACGCCTGCATGAGGTAGGAGACGCCGCGCCTTGCCGGATTTCTCCGATAGGTTTCGGCGCTCCCCCTCCCGAACCGGACGGACACCTCTCGGCGTATCCGGCTCTCCGTCTACAAAGCTTAGGTTTGGATGCTGTTATAACAGCATGGGCATAGGGCAAGGGATTTTCGGCGGATGCGCAGCATGACGCGCTCCCACTCGGTTTCACCCTTTAGGTCTTTCAACTTTCGGACGTGGTGCATCACAATTTCTTTTGTCTCCGCACCACAAAGCTCACAAATGCCATTTTTCATTCGGCGGATCAGACTGCGCTCCTTGGTGTATTTTCGGAAGTTTGGCATAATGTCTGAAAAATCCGGGGCCGCTTTTACATTCTGCTGAAATCCATCGTGGTAAAATTGGAGTTCCTTGTCGCCGCCCTTGGTGATGTATTTCACAGAAAAGATACCGTCACGTACATATTTAGCCTTGATGTGCTTGTAGGTGGTACGGTATTTGCAGCCAAAGGTTTTGAACAGGCTTCCCCGCATGATTCTGTAAAAGCTGTTCAGAGCAGACACGTTTGCCGCCAGTCCGTAATAGTTGTAAAGCCCGCGGATTTCCGAATTGAATTTGCTTACAATTTGTGCGTCTGGCATATTGATGAGCTTTCCTCGGTAGGTCGGCTTCCATATCTCTTTTCCGTCAGGGCACTTTTTGATATACATCGCTCTGTATTCCAGCAGCTTATTGAACCACTTTTCATGGGGGAGATACAGCTTGACCTGTCCGTTCCAGTGACGTTTGAGATTTCCATTTTTATCACGGGAGTAATCTTGGCTTCTTGATACAGTCAGGTCGTAGCCGAGGAAGCGTACCAGCTCCGCAGAGTGGGTGATTTTCGTCTTTTCCTCCGATAGTGTCAGATTTAGCTCGTCATGAAGGAATGCACGTAATTTTCCTTTGATGATCTCCGCGTCAGCTTTTGGCCCTATAACCCCGATGATGAAATCATCCGCGTATCTTACGTACTGGATTTTCTTGAAGGTGGGGTCGATGGCTGGGAAACACGGGATGGAGAGCAGTTTTGCATAGAGTTCATTTACGCGGCCTTTTGCCCGCTGGACTTCGGCCTCGTCTCCTTGCTCCACTGCTGTTTTGCGCTTTTTCTCCCAATAGTGTGCCAACGCCAGAGTTTGCGAGTATTCTTTCTGCGGTTTGCGGTAGCTGTCCTGTCTGTCGTATTCCAATTTGAGCTTTTCTACGAATGTGTCCAGTTCGTTGAGATAGATATTTGCAAGGATTGGGCTGACCCCGGAGCCTTGGGGAGTGCCGCTGTAGGTGATGTTGTATTCCCAATTTTCCAGGTAACCTGCCCGGAGAAATTTCCAGAGCAGTTCGATGAAGCTCTCGTCGGTAATACGCCGTCTGACGATGCTGATGAGGACATGGTGGTCAATGTTGTCGAAACAGCCCTTGATGTCACCCTCTACGAACCATTTCACGCCTGTGAACGTCCGCTTTACTTCGGTCAGACACGTATGGCAGCTCCGATTGGGCCGGAACCCGTGAGAATGAACAGAAAATCCGGGTTCATAGATAGACTCCAGCATGACCCTGACTACTTCCTGCACCAGTTTGTCATCCGTGGATGGAATACCCAGTGGCCGTTTTTTGCCGCTGTTTTTCTTTGCAATATACTTCCGCTTGGCTGGTTGCGGCTGATAGCTGTGGTCTTTCAGCGATGCGATGATTCGATTGACCCTTGCCATACTCATGCCGTCCAGTGTGTTCCCGTCTGTTCCCGCCGTCATGCTTCCCTCTGAGGATGCGATTTTCTGATAGGCCAGCAGATACATTTCGGGATTGTAGAGATTGCGGTATAGCCGTTTGAATTGGTAGCTTTTGTCCTTTGCTTTGTCACCTAAGTTTTTCAATATAACTTCTGGACTTCTCATAGTGTCTCTCACACCTTTCCGCAGATTATATTGAGCAGTAGACTGTCTCACTTCGCCATGTGGACGGCTTTCCCGCCCTCGGACTACTATTGAGACTGTGTTACCTTGGCGGATATTCAGGGCCGCTTTTCTCATAGCGCCCATAGCCATAGCTGGCTTTCCGCTTTAGGCAATCCCCATTTAGCTTCAATGGAACATGAGCTGCCGTATTGTCGGATGGGATTTTTCGCCACTTTGCGCCGTTTCTCCCACGGCTGCCTGCTCCGAGTATCTCGCAACGCCCCTACACGCAAGTTTGTTGCCGGAGCACCGGCGGCTGAAACTCCTTTACGCCGGAGACGATGTTATATCTTGCTCGTGACTATCCTTTAAGCAGTTTAGCTTTCATCCTCATATACAGCTTTTCATCCTATTGTGCCTTGCTCACCGCATGGAGTTTGCGGCAGCGCACTCTCCGACATGCTACACTCCCTGTCAGGTTTCCCATTCCAGATAAGTCGGGGGATGATAGGTTGCTTTCAGTCTGTTTTGGGCCTCCTTATCCCATTGGATTTACTGATTGCGTTGATACTTTTACCTACTGTTTTCTCAAAACAGCATTCCAAAGAAACCGCGCCCGGATTTATTGCTTAACGCGCCCGGGCTTATGGGCGCACGTATACAGCATGCTCACCAGAAAATTCAGGCTGGTGTCGTTGTCCGGTATCACGCAAAAAATCGCGCGCTTTTCCTCCCCCAGCCGCCCAATATACATCTCGTCGCTGTCTGTGACGCGGGCCAGCTCCGGCAGATTGAAGGGCGCAAGCCGGACCGCCGCGCCGATGAGGATGCTTTTCGCGGTTTTGTCCTGCGCCTGCTTGAACACCTTGTACTGCTTGAGCGCAATGCTCTGCGGCTCTTCGCTTTCCAGCTCGTCAAACAGCAGGTCCAGCGCACTTTTGAAATTCGGGTCGCCCTCCCGCACCTCCGCCGCGTTGATCATCTCCATGACCATCGTGAAGTTCTGCTCGCACACAGGCGCTCTGTGCTTCAGATACAAAATGAGCGCCTGCAGGAGCGCCGTCTCCGCACGGTCCCAGAACGGGTCCGAGTTTTTCGCGTCCTTAGGCGTCGTGTTCGCCACAAGGTTCGTGACAAGCCTCAGCGCGTCGCTGTCTCTGCGCAGATAGGCGAAGGGATTGTAATGGCCGCGCATATTCACAAGGTCCAGCACCGTGAACGGGATTCCCTGCTTTTCAAACAGCCCGCCCACGGCGCGCAAAATCTCGCCCTTGCAGTCTGTGATAATATATGAGCAGCAGGCGTTCATCACATTGGGCAGACAAAAATACCGCGTCTTGCCTGCCCCGGAGCCGCCGACGACGAGCTGATGGGTATTGCGCTTTGTAATGCGCCCATCCAGGCCCAGCGCGACATGCTGTGTCAGCAGGATGTTTTTCTCCCTGTGCCGCCTGTCCCGGTACTTTTTTCCGATGGTCCGCGGGTCTCCCCACCGGGCGCTGCCGTATTCTTCGCCCGGACGGCGGTTGCCGCGCCCGGATTCCACAGCCACGGCTCCCGCCGGATACAGCAGCCCCGCCAAAAGCAGAAAACGCCCCGTGTCCTTTGTCCAGCGGACCGAAAACGGGGCGTTCATGCAGACGGAGAAACGGGCGAGCACCCTGGACAGGGATGCGCCGCCGGAAAACGCATCGGCCAGCGCCGCGGCGAGCCACAATGCCAGTGGGAAGCCCAGCGCCCACAGGATGTACCGGGCCGTGCGGCCCTGCTGCGGCTTCACCGGGTCAGCACGGCGTTCTTTGCCCTGCTGCGCTGGCGCAGGTCCAGCGCGCGTTCAATGCTGCGGTTCAGCACCTTGGAAAGGTCGCAGGTCTCCCGCAGCATATTCAGGCGTTCGGGCGCTTCCAGCTCCCCGTACTGCTGTACGACGCCGGAAAAGTCCGGCTGCTCCACCGGGACGCCGTACCGTCTGCACAGCGCATAGCATACGCTGTGCGCATCCAGCTCATAGGGCCGCGGGTCAAAATCACCCGCCTCCATCCCTGTTCCGATCTGCGCATAGACGATCTCGCGCGCCAGCGCGCGGAACGATGCCGCGCCCGAAAGGTCCGGCTGGATGGCGATGCGGTTTTCCTCCGGCTGGTATTCCGCCTCCCCGAAGATATCTGCTGTCGCGACCACCTCCACGGGGCTGCTTTGCAGCAGCGCGCCCAGCGCCTTTTCCATATCCGGCGTTCCGTCCCGCAGTATCCCACGCACGGGAACCGGGTCGCCTGCGGTCTGCGCCTTGTCGTACACATAGTCCAGCTTGATGTACCCGCTGCGCGTATCCCGCATGAACACCTGTACGGGCGTTTCAGCCTCCCGTATTTTCCGCCCAAGCTCCGCCCATTTTTTGCGCGGCAGAAGCTGCGTTGCGCCGGGGCGCTGCTTCCATACTGTGGCGGTATTGGCCGCATTGTACATGGTCTGCGCGTGCAGGTCCAGAAACGCCCTGTATTTTTCCGGGTCCGATGTGACCTCCATCACCGCCGCGTCACGCCGCTCATAGGCCTCTGTGCGTTCCTCCTGTTTTTTCTGCTTAAAATCCTCAAGCTCCTGATTTCTGTTTGCGATCAGGTCTGCGATATTTGCCATAGCTTTTTTTCACTCCTACAACTCAAAATACGGCTCGTCCCTCGTTACCGTACGGACGGCGTTGTCCGTCTGCGTGCGTGCCTGCTTTTGCAGGCGGTCGATGGCCGCGCGCACGGACGGACGTTCAGTAGCAGTCGTCCTCGCATTGCTGTCTGAGCCATGCCCGCGTGTCTGCGAGGCGCTGCCGGACCGACCGCGGGCGGCTTCTTTTTTTACCTCCACCGCCTTTTCCCGCGGCACAGGGTAGCCCATATGCTCCAGCACGCGGTTGACGCTTGCCGCCGCGCTGGCCGGAAACAGGATATCGTTCAGCCCGTTGTCCAGAGATTTGTTTTTGATCGGGCAGAACAGGGCGCCGTATTCCTTTGCAAGCTGTCGGAACTGCCGCAGGTCTTCGCTTTTGATGGGCAGCAGCTTCAATTCCTCGCCGCTGCGCAGCAGACGCGTCAGATGCGTGGGGCCATGGGTCTTTTCCTCTTCTTTGGCCAGAGCCACCAGGATCGCCGCAAGGTTTTTTGCGCCAAGCCCGGCCAGCTTCACAGCCTCCTCCGTGATCATCAGGCTGTCCCGCACCAGACGCTCCGCCGCGTCACCTCCCGTATTCATCGCGCTTCACCTCCTTTCGCTTTTTCGTTTCTTCCCGCTGCGCGTCCGTATGGGCCAATGCAAGCTGATCCCGGATATGCTCCATATCCGCCTCGATCTGCTCGCACAGGCGCAGTTCCCGGCGCATGGCCCGAAGCGCGCTGGTCAGACGGTCGATTTGGGCGGACAGCTCCGCCCGGTTCATACCATTGGATGAATCCCCCCTTTTCCGGTACAGCGCCGCACGCCGGTGCGTCATGCGTTCGATCTCTGTTTTCGTCTGCGCCCTGTACGCACAGAGCGCGGCGCTGTCCGTGATTTTGTGTTCCAGCAGGAACTGATGCTGTGCCAGATACCGGTCGAAGCGGCGCAGCTCCCCGCGCAGCGCATAGGAGACGTGGCGGGGCGCGCGTTTGCGCCGGACCTTGCACAGCAGGTGCAGGTATCGGTAAGTCAGGGCGGCAAAACCGGAATATCCGGCCCGCCCGGACGCAAAGCGCCCGCGCAGGCGGTAGGCCCTGCGCGGGCGTGAAGATGGCTTTTGATTTTCTTTTTTCCGCATGTTTTGCCGCGCCGGGCGCGGCGGGACTTCGGGCGTGGCGGGCGTCCGAAGCTGCTGCGGCGGCTCCAGCCGCTGACGGATGGCCGCCTCCGTGTATTCCGGCCCCAGGGATTTCAAGCGCAAAAACTTGCCGCCCGTTTTATGGCGGACCGCCATATATTTGATCTCCGGGCCGTATTTGACGATGTATCCGCGCCGCTGAAGGCCCAGCACAAAGGTCTGGAAGCTGGCAGCGGCGGCAAGCACTTCGTCCACATCCGCTTTTACCATTCCGCGCATGGTGGGCTTTTTCTCTTTTTCGTCCAGCCATTCCCGGTACTGCTTCCCTTTGTTTTGTGGCTCAATGACGGAAAGGCCGTATTCGCGGCAGAGCGCGTCTGAAACGGTACGGATTCCGTTGTAGTAATCGTTGAAGTTGTTTCGGAACATCCTGCCGTCCGCATACGAGCAGGCGTTGAACACGATGTGGTTATGCGGATGGGCTTTGTCCAGATGCGTGCCAATGACGGTTTCATACCGTCCGGCCAGAAATCGGCGGACAAATTCACAGCCGATCTCATGCGCCTGCTCCGGCGTCACCTCTCCGGGCCGGAAGGACTGGATGATGTGGTAGCCCTGCACCCTGTTTTGGTCCTTGCCCCAGCGCCGTTTGGTCGCGTACATTTCCGTGCAGGGCGCGGCAAGGCCGCAGTTGAATGCGTCCGTGAACAGGACGCTTTCTGTTTTGGTGGCATCCAGTGCATAGCCTGCCGCTGTTTCCAGCGCGGTCTTTTTTCCGTTGAGCGCATAGCGCACACGGCGGTCAAGGCGGGTGCGGATCGGAAATATTTTTGTGTATGCCATTCACAGACTCTCCCTTACAAGCGAAAGCGCCTCGCTGCACAGCCGCTGCAGTTCCTCCACCTGCGTGGGGGAAACGCTTTTGACCGTGTTGGCAAGGCGCGTGATCTGGTTGATGTTGTTTGCGATCCCGGATATCTCACGGACGAGCCGGAGCTGTGCTTCCGTTGGTCGCGGCTTTATTTCCACACCCATGATGAGATTGCGGATGAGTGGTTCTTTTTTGCTGCCGCATTCCGATGCCAGTGCATCGAAGCGGACGGCTTCTGTCTGTGAAAGCCGGACTGTAATTTTTATTGGACGCTTGGTCATGATTCTTTTTTCCTATTATATTTAAATCAACTTTTTCTCCGAGCAAACATTCACAAAATCAAACTTCTCGTTTCAAATGCCAGACGTGAAGCCTACCCAAAATCTTTTTGTTTTACAGAGCACATTCTGTTCTCTCCTATAACATCCTGTATATTCCCCTTTTCAAAATTTATTATAGAGCATTTATGCATACTTAAAAAAACCATCACTCAAACCACGAGGTCAACTGATTGATGAAATGAGTGATGTGTGGTATGATGAAAATAATTATTGATACAGTGAGGTGCTATATGAAAAATAAAAAGCCTCCTTTCGAAATCACAAATCAAATGATTGACCAGGTGGCGGAAATTGCTGAACTGGTGGGAAAAATATCTGCTGCCTTTTCACTTTCCATCAATCCGACTCTACGCCGCAGTAACCGTATCCGCACCATTCACGGGTCTCTGGCAATTGAGCAGAATACGCTTTCTTTGGAACAGGTAACTGCTGTGCTCAATGGAAAACATGTTCTGGCGCCGCCCAAAGATATTGCGGAAGTAAAAAACGCCTATGAGATCTATGAGCGACTGGATAAACTTGATCCCTATTCGGTGGACGATTTGCTGACTGCCCACAATATTATGACGCGGGGTTTGGTAGAAGAATCTGGTATGTTTCGTACACGGCCCGTGGGTGTGGTAGATCGTGAAGGGCATATCCTTCATTTTGGGACATTGCCCCAGTATGTTCCTGATCTGGTGATGGAACTGCTGGACTGGGCAAAAAACAGTAAGGTACACACGCTGATTCGCAGTTGTGTTTTCCACTATGAGTTTGAACTGATCCATCCCTTTGCCGATGGAAACGGCCGTGTGGGCCGCCTATGGCATACACTGTTGCTTTCCAAATGGAATTCGGCTTTCGCATGGCTGCCGGTGGAGTCTATCATCCATGACCGCCAGCAGGAGTATTATGAGGCTATCAACGCCTCCAATGGCGCCGGAGAATCCACGGTATTCATTGAATTCATGCTCTCTGCCATCAAAGCATCACTCATCGATGCCATCAACACGAATGATGAAATGAGCGATGGGAAGATTGACAAGGTAACGCTGCGCTGGCATAAAATTCAGGAGTATCTAAAAACTCATGACTACATTATGAATGCCGATGTCCGGGAGTTGTGCGGCGTATCCGCGGCAACGGCAAATCGGATACTTGCCAGCTTTGTTGCAGAAGGAAATCTTATTAAATACCACGAAGGCGGACATTGGGCATATAGAAACCATGACAAATGAAGTAAAAAAAGCACTGATGGCAGTATTCTCTTTTGTGCTACTATTACACATTTATGTAGTGCAAAAGAAAACATCATAGCTTTTAAATTATCTACCGACTTTTCCATTTATGGGGTCTTAGGGGCTATGCCCCTAACAAGCGGGCAATTTGCCGTCAAAATGCCGTGCTTGCAAGGACAGCGCACGCGCTGTCCTTTACCTGTCGAAAGGAAAATGACGCCATCCTTCTTTGCATTTAGTTATCTGCATTCCAACTTCCAACACGATTTATCTTGTTACTTCTGTTTGACTGTGATATATTTAAGCTACCAGCTATCTTTAATATATATATATTTGTTGGGAGTGTGACTTAATGTCTGAAGGAAAACGTATCCGGAGAACGCCGGAACAGATCGTTGCTGATTTGGATGTCCAAATTGAAAAGCTGAAAGATTCCATCCTGGAATTGGAAAACAAAAAAGCAGCGTCTGTCACTGAATTCGATAACAAGATCGCCGCTGTTAAAGAAAAAATCGCTAAATTAAATAGTGTTTACACGAGCGATATGGTATAATGGGAGCAAGAGAGCCGAAAGAGGTGTTCCCATGAGCAATGAACAACAACGCCACGACATCAGCGATGCGGTATGGAGCCTGCTGGAACCGCATCTGCCAGGACAACG
>NZ_JAFOIN010000099.1:0-5284 GCF_017421385.1 Ruthenibacterium sp.
GCAGGCGTGCGCGTGGGGCTGGTGGGAACGCCCGCCTTCACAGAACGGCTCGCCCGGCGTTTGGAAGCACTGGGCGCGGCCGCGGTTCCCTGCATGACGGCCCGGGTGCGGCCTTTGCCGCCCCAGCCGGGCTGGGAAAGGCTGGCGGACGGGCGCTCCTGCTGGGTGGTGCTGACGAGCCGCAACGGCGTCGGCTGCTTTTTTGACGCGCTTGCCGCGGCGCGCATCGACGTGCGCCGTCTGCACGCCTGCCGTTTTGCCGCCATCGGCCCGGCTACGGCGGAGGCGCTGGCACAGAGGGGCATCACGGCGGATCTGTGCCCGGAGCAGGCCACAGGCGCGGAACTGGCCCGTGCGCTGTGCGCCGCCGCCGGCCCCGGCGAAGAGATCCTGCTGTTTCGCGCCGCGGAAAGCAGCCCGGAGATGCGCGGCATCCTGACGGCTCAAGGCTTTTCGGTGCGGGAATATACGCTGTACAAAACGGAATATGCCGCGGCATCGCCCAATGCGGAGGCAGACTATCTGGCGTTTGCCAGCGCGGGCGGCGTGCGGGCATGGTTCTCCGCCTGCGGCGCGGCGCCGAAGGGCGCTGTGTGCGTGTGCATCGGCCCGGTGACGGCCCGCGCGCTGGCGCAGCAGACCGGTGCGCCGTTCCTGACGGCGGAGGACATCTCCGCAGAGGGCGTGGCCGAATGCATTCTGCGCGCACACCGGCACAAGAAAGCGCAGGAGGAGTAAAACGCCCCGCCGCACAGGCGGCAGGACAGGAGGCCTGAATTCATATGGGATGTATTATTCCCGGCTTGCGGGACCGTGATTTGAAGAAAACAGGGATAAGCCGATACGGGTTTATTTCCACAGCGGAGATCCTGTTCAGCGATGCGGTTCGGAAGATCTGCGAAAACGATACCTGCCGCTTGTACGGAAGAACCTGGGCGTGCCCTCCCGCGGTTGGAACGGTTGAACAGTGCAGGCAGCGGTGCCTCCGGTATGAAAAGGCGATGGTTTTTGACGCCGTATATCCTTTGACAGACCCTTTTGATTACGAAGGAATGACCGAAGGACACGGGGCGTTTAAAAAGCTGTGTGACAGGCTGTATATCCTTGTGAAAAACCAGCTTTCTTCATTCCTTCTTTTGTCCAATGAAGGCTGTAACAGATGCGAAGCCTGCACCTATCCGGAGGGTGCATGCAGAATGCCGGAAATGCTGTTTCCCTCTTTGGAAGGCTTCGGGATCGATGTTGCAAGCCTGGCGGCAAAAGCCGGCCTGACCTATAACGGCGGAGAAAATACAGTGACTTACTTTGGGATGCTGCTGTATTGATCTGGCACGTTTTTGCTTTCCGTCCGCCGGATACAAAAAACCTCCTGCCGGGAATCCCCTCGTAAGGAAGTTCCTTAGAAAATGCATGAATCAATGAAGTCCGTACCCTTTTCAGGGTGCGGACTTCTACTTTGGACTGCAGTGCCGCAATCCGATGCTCGTTATACCTGTGGACACGCTCACACCAGCACAGTCGCCATATGCTGTTTTTTGATAAACGGAAAATTGTCCTATTCAAGCCATTGAATAAAAGCGGTTTTATCACTGCTGTTATACCCTGCGCTTCTATAAAACTTAAGTATTGACTCTTCCTTTGAACCGGTGAGCAGCATCATTTTATAACAATTTTCCATTTTGGCAATTTCTTTGGCATAATTCAAACATTCTGTTGCATACCCTCTGCCGCGGTAGTCTTTTAAAGTAACAACATTTTCTATAAAGGCGTACGGCCGGACATTTCTTGTTAAATTAGGAATTATTACGCAAACACAAGAGGATACGATTTTATTATCAGCCTCATTCACTATAATGTGATGATTTTTATCTTTTATAATCGTTTCCCATGTCGTTTTTAAATGTTCCGTCCTTTCCGGTACAGACTTCTCGTGCAGATATAGATACAGATTTAACAATTTACTTAGCTCGTTTTCGTAAATTTCTCTAACCATACAGCACCTCTACAAAGTCTATACGTCCTTACAAAGTGTCCTCCCCCCCGGCAGGAGGTTTTTTTGTAAGAAAGGCCTTTGCTGAGGGAAGGCGGCCCTCCCTCAAAAGACCATGTGCAGCGCGTTGGCAAGCACCTGTACGGATACATCGGTGTGCTCACCGCCGTACTCGCCGTCCAGCGTCCACTTTGTGGGCGTGGGGAAATGTACCGTTACGCTGTCCGCATGCAGCAGATGGATCAGCTCGTTGTTGAAATCCCGGGCCAGCAGCTTGGAGACGATGGTGTTCGCTTCCGCCACGCTTGTGGGCGCTTTGATGAGCAGCACCTCGAATTCGCCGTCGTCCAGTGTGGCTTCCACGCTTTTGTCCAGCGAAAAGCCGCCGATGGACGTTGTGTTGGAAATGGAGCAGAACAAAAATTCCTCCTCGAACACCTGGTCTCCAACCTCCACGCGGGCAGGATATTTTTCCCCGATGGGCAGGCGTTTGACGCCTTCAATGATGTAGGCAAGGTGCCCCATGGCGTTTTTCATGTTCTGGGGCGTTTCGTAGGAAACAGCGGAAAAGGCGCCGAAGGCGGCCACATAGCAGAACAGCTCACCGCCGAAATCCCCTGCGTCGATGGCATGCGGCCGGCCGTTGACCACGGCGTCCGCGGCGTCCTCGGGCGTTTTGGGCAGGCCGAGAGAGGCGGCGAAATCGTTGGTGCTGCCGCTTGGAATATAGCCCAGCAGAGGCGGCTGCTCCAGGCGCAGCAGGCCGTTCACCGTATGGTGCAGCGTGCCGTCGCCGCCGCAGCATACCACAATGTCGTAGCCCGCGCTTTCGGCCCCGGCCAGAATGTCCTCTGCGTTCAGCCCGTCCAGAATGGGATATACGGTCGTCTCGCAGCCGCCTGTGCAGAATTTTTGCAGCAGCATGTCCAGGTTGCGGGAGGTTTGCGCGCGCCCCGCGCTGGGGTTATAAAGAAGCAAAAGTTTTTTGCGGTCCATCATAAAAAATACCTGCTTTCCGGAAGATGATGCGGGCCATTGTTAGGATTGCCCGCCGGCGGGGCCGCCACACGGCGCGGCTTTAACAAAATTTCGTCCGCTGAAATTTTGCATGGTTCAATGTTCTCAAGCCGATGCGCGGAAGCGCATCAGCGTACGAAGTGCGCGCAGCCGCGCAAGCGGCGGACTTGAAATTATTATACCACATCCGTCCGGTATGAATGTTACAAAACTGTGGCGGCCGCCGGCCCGCTCTGGCGCCGTTTTATATCCCGGCAGAGGGCTGCGCAGCTTCCTGCGCATGCAGAGCGTTCAGCGCGGCGCCTGCCTGCGCCGCCACCCAGAGCTGGGGCGCAAGCGCGCGGGCCTGCTCATACAGGGGAACGGCGCCGGCCGCATCGTTTTCCTCCAGAAGCAGTGCGCAGGCCAGATAATAGCTCGCCTGCGCCCGGAGGTAGCTGTTGGGAGCAAGCCCCAGCTCGGTGCGGAAATAGGCGGTATGGCCGCCCGGCTCGCCTTGCTGCACGGCCATCATGTGCTCCAGGTCCAGCACCGCCTTGCTGAAATGCCCGAACAGCGCGTTGCCCGCCGGCAGCGTGCGCACTTCGTCACGCAGATATGCGAGCTGGCTGCGGGCCGCGGCGTAATCTTCCAGGCCGATGGCGATGCTGGCCTGGCGCGTATAAACGCTCAGGCGGAGCTGCTGCAGGCAGCTTTTGCTGCGGCGGGGCACGCGGTCCATCCCCATGCGGGACAGCGCCTCCAGCGCCTCGGGGCCGCGCCCCAGCGCCTGCAGGGCAAAGCTTTCATTCAATGCCAGGTTGGGCCGCGTGCTGCGGTTCTGCCAGCGTTGGCACCCGCGTATCTCGGCCAGAAACGCCGCGGCGTCGCAGCTCGTAAGAAAGCGCTGGTACGCCGCATTGAAGCGGCGCGTGCCCAGCACGCTGCAAATCACCGCCAGCAGCATCACACCCGCGAGCGTAAGCACCAGAAGCACGCCGAAAGCGGCCCAGTGCAAAAAAATACCGGCGATATAAAGTGAAAGCATCAGCAGACAGCCGATGGAATAGGCGGCCGTGTAGCGTCCGTAATAACCCATATACAAAATCAAACCTTTCTGCATGCGTGCGGATTTTGTCCTTTTGTGTTATTATAGTATAGCACACCGCGCGCCCCGGACGGCGGTGTGGTTTTGTAAAAAATAGCCGCAGGCTGTTTTTTCGCCTTTCCGGCCGGTCCCTGGGCGGGAACGCCGGGATAGTTTTGCTGTGCAACAAGAAAATGGCCGTGGGCCGTTTTTACGGGCACAGGCGGGAAAGCGGCGGTCCGGGTGTGCGCACGCAGGGCGCGGCGCGGGAACAGGCGGACGCGGCCGAAAGGGAGAGACAGCAGATGAATGCAGATTTTTATTCCGAGAGCTTTACCATAAAGGCGTATGAATGCGATGCCGAGGCCCGTATGACGCCGGGGGCCATCCTGCGGCGCGCCCAACAGATATCCACCGACCAGTGCGACCTGCTGGGCCTGACGAATGAGGTGTACGCGCGCACGCACACCGCGTTTTTGCTGGCGAAGCTGGCCGTGGAGTTTTATGCGCCCGTGCGCGCGGGGCAGTGCGTGACGCTGGCAACCAGGCCCAGCGCGCCCCAGCGCGCGGTGTATGGGCGCTACACCACACTGTGCGCGCAGGACGGCACGGTGCTGAGCGCAGTGGACAGCCGCTGGATCTTGGTGGATACACGGACGAAGCGCATCCTGCGCCGTCCGCCGGAGGACATGCCCATGCCGTTCGTCCAGCCGCCCGTATGCGAGCTGGATGTATCGCTGGTAAAAGGGGAGGCGCAGCCTGTGGCGGAGGAAACGGCCTTTTATACCCGCTGCGACCAGAACCGCCATATGAACAACACCTATTATGCGGATATCGTCTGCGACCATGTGCCTCTGGAGCGCATTGCCGCGCACGCGCCCGCGCGGCTCGCCGTCGTCTATCACAGTGAGGTGCCCATGGGCGCTTCCTTTACCCTGCTGCGCGCGCAGACAGGGGAGAACGGCTGGTATTTTGTAGGAACGGACGGGGAAAAGAAACACTTTGAGGCAAACCTGACGCTGACCGAGTGAGCGGCATTATGATGATGCATGTATTAAAAAAGAAAATTGCCGAAAACTTGCTTTGACCTGGATTATCAGGTAGAATAAACATGATAAATGTTCTTTAAATCGGCGTTTTGGCAAAAAAGAGGTTGACGGAAATCTTGGCAATAAGGTAAAACAATTCCGTTTCATCATCACTCTCACAGA
>NZ_JAFOIN010000008.1:0-13650 GCF_017421385.1 Ruthenibacterium sp.
ACGGCAACGGCCGCCGCCGCCAGCGCGTTGTGCACCGAGTAATCCCCGGGCATGGGGAAATCGATGCGCTGGATGAAGCCGCGGCCCACCATCTCGAACTTCACGCCCGAGGCCGAGAGCCGGATGTTGCGGGCGGTGTAATCCGCCGCGTCGTCGCCTGCGGAAAAGGTGATGCGCTCCGGCCCCTGCACCTCGTCCAGCAGGCGGCGGCCGTAGCTGTCGTCCAGGTTCACCACCATGTGCTTCACCTGGCTGAACAGGCTTTTCTTTGCAGCGAAATAGTTTTCAAAGGTCTTGTGATAATCCAGATGATCCTGCGTCAGGTTCGTGAACACGCCCACCTCAAAGGTAAGGCCCCACAGCCGCAGCTGGTCCAGCGCCTGGCTGCTGGCTTCCATTACCGCGAACGTGCAGCCCGCCAGCACCATGCGGCTGAACAGCGCGTTCAGGTCCCACGGCTCGGGCGTGGTATATTTTGCGGGCACGTCCATGGCGTCGATCTCGGTGTGGATGGTGCCAATGAGCCCCGCTTTGCAGCCCGCCTGCTCCAGCGTCTGCTTGATGAGCGTGGTGACGGTGGTTTTTCCGTTGGTGCCCGTGACAGCCACCAGCCGCAGCTTTTCGGCGGGACGGCCGAAAAAATTCTGGCACAGCTGCGCGTATGCCTTGCGGCCGGAGGCCACCTGCACCTCGCCGGGCAGGCCCAGCGGACGCTCGGTGACGATGCACACGGCGCCCGCCTCCAGCGCCTTGCGCGCGTGGTCATGCCCGTCGGTCGTCATGCCCCTGGCGCACACGAACACCGCGCCCGGGCAGGCCCGGCGGGAATCCTGCGTAACGAGCACCGCCTCGCCCTGCGGCAGCGTGCCGGTATACGGCACGCCGCTGAACAATACCTGTAACTCCATGGATGCACTCCCCTTTCGTGCCGCGCCGCGCGGCCCGCCGCCCTGACGCGGCCTGTTAATCCAGAACGGTGGTATCGTGGAACGTCACCTCGATGACAGACCCGATCTCCACCTGCGTATCGGCCGCAATGTCCTGCTCTGTGACCACGATGGTGCTGCCGCCGCCCGTCACGCCCTTTTCGCTGACGTTCAGGCCCAGCGATTTCAGCGTGGCGCACGCCGCGTCGTAGCTCATATCCGTCAGGTTCGGCACCGTGACAAGGTCGCCGCCGCTCTCGGAGCGGTCCTCCGAATACAGAATGATCGTGGACTGGCGCGGCACGATGGTGCCCGCCGCCGGGTACTGATACAGAACGGTATCGCCTGTGGCGCGCTCGATGTCCACATTGAAGCCGGATTCGCGCAGCTTGCCGGCGGCGGCGTTCACACTGGAGCCCACCACGTTGGGCACCGCCGTCTCCACTTTTGCCAGCTCCGCCTCGGTGTACTCCTTGGGCACCCCCAGCGTCTGGAGCGCCTCGTCCAGCACACTTTGCACCACGGGCGCGGCCAGACGGCCGCCGTAATAGGTTCTCTGTTCGTCGTGCGGCGTGTCCAGCATCACCAGCACCGCGATCTGCGGGTCGTCCCCGGGCGCGAAGCCCCAGTAAGAGGAATAATAGGTCTGCTCTTCGTCCGACAGCGCCTGCTTGCGCTGGCTGGTGCCGGATTTGCCGCCCGCCTTATAGCCGGCCACATAGCCCGTCTTGTTGCCGCCGGTCAGCGTCTTGCCATCCGCAGCCGTCATATTTACGCTTCTCGTCAGCAGCTCGCGCATGGTGGCGCTTGTCTCGGCCGAGAGCACCTGCCGCTTCACTTCCGGCTCCACGTTTTCAACGATATTCCCGTCCGCGTCCAGCACCTGCTTTACCACGTGCGGCTGTACCAGATATCCGCCGTTGATGACGGCGCAGGCCGCTGTGATCATCTGGATGGGCGTGGTGGACGTCGTCTGGCCGAAGGCGGAGGAGGCCAGCTCCACGGGCCCCATTCTTTCCAGCGGGACGTACTGTGTCGTTCCCTCGTCGTCCATGTCGACGCCCGTTTTCTCGTAGAAGCCGAAGGCCTGCATATAATTGCAGAACGTCTCCGCCCCCATCATCTGCCCCAGCGTGACATAGTAGGGGTTGCACGAGCCGTCCAGGCCGCCGAAGAAGTCCAGCGTGCCGTGGTTGGTGTGCGCGCACCGCATGGTGCGGCCCGCCACGGTGATGGAGCCCTTGCAGGTGTACGAGGTGTTCAGGTTCGCCGCGCCGGAGTCCAGCGCGGCCGAAGCCGTGATGACCTTGAACACCGAGCCGGGGTAGTACAGGTCGGCCACCGCCTTGTTGCGCCATTGCGCCCACTGCGCGGTATATTTCGCGTCCGCCCGTTCGTTTTCATCCGCAATGGCCGCGATCTGTGCCGCCAGCGCCTCGTCCGCAATGGTGTAAGGGTCCTGCAGGTTGTAGTCCGGCATCGTCGCCATGGCCAGGATCGCCCCCGTGTTCACGTCCATCACGATGCCCACCGCGCGGTTTTCCACATGATACTGGTCCACGGCGTTCTGCAGGTATTTTTCCAATGTGCTCTGGATGCTGGCGTTCAGCGTCAGCACCAGGCCGTTGCCGTCCTCGGCGTCATAGGCCGCCTCGTAGGTGCCGTTTGGCAAATCGTATCCCCAGGCGTTCTTCATGCCCACCACGCGCCCGGCGGTGCCCTTGAGCGTATCGTTGTAATAGCTCTCGATGCCCAGCACGCCGTTGCCGTCCGCGTTCACAAAGCCGATGATCGTTGAGGCCAGCGTCTGGTAGGGATAATAACGCTTCGCGTCCTGCACCAGGCTGATGCCCGCGACAGGAGTATCTTTTCCCTTGTCCGATGCGTTATACTCGGTGATCCAGGCCGTGATGGCGTCCGCCACCGGCTTTTCGATCTGCCGCTTGATGAGCTGATAGTTGCTTTCGCTCTTCTGAAGCTTTTCCAAAATGCTCTGGGCGTCCAGCTCCAGCAGCTCGGCCAGCTTTACGGCAACGTCGTTGATATTCGTGCCGCTTTTGGCCATGTCCCGGGGCGAGGCGACCACCGTCCACACCTTGTTGCTGCGGGCCAGCACCTTCATATCGGAATCGTAGATAACGCCGCGGTTGGGCGTGATGGTCTCGTCCGCAAGCTGCTGGTTTTCGGCGCGGGCGGCCAGTTCGTCGTGCTGCACGATTTGAAGCTGGTACAGGTTGTATACAACGGCCCCAAAGCCCACCAGCACGAACAGCGCGGCCAGCACGATGGCGCGCGTGCGCATGCTGCGGGACACCGCGCTCTTGGGCGCCTTCGCCGTGTCCTGCGGCGGTACGTTCTTTCGATTGTGTTCCGGCTGTTTTTTCATCTCTGCCTCCCGGGATATCGCTGTTGTCAAAGGGCGCGGGCCAGCCGCGCAAACGGTCGAACGCGGGCATAAAAAGAATTATCACCGGCTTTTCCCGCACGAACGGCTCGGCAGAGGAAGAAAGGCGGTGATAATACTTATTGATTCAGGGCGTGAGGTATTCCATAAAGCTGGCCACCGTCTGCGATATCTCGCCCGCCAGGCGGGCCAGCCCGGTGTCCGAGCGCTCCACCTTGTTCTCCTGCCCGGTGGTCACATACGTCACCTGTGAGCGGTCCATCTTTACCATTTTCAGCGTATTCGTTGCATATTCCTGCACCGCCGAAAGGTTTGTTTTCATTTCCATCTCATTGGACAGGTATGTATATTCGCTCTGAAGGTCGGCCAGGGTGTCCTCCTGCGTGCGGATCTGGGCCGAAAGCTCAGTGGACTGCACCTGCGAGTACAGCACGCTGCAAACCAGCGCCAGAAACACGGAAGCGAACGCCACGGCTTTGATCCATTTTAAATTGTACCGCGCCAGCCCCCGCTTTGGCTTTGGCTGCCCGGCCACGCGCAGACGCGGCTTTTGCTCCCGCGGAGCGAACCGCTCAAGGTCGTACGCTGCATTCGTCTGCATGGCGTCCTCTCTCCTTTCTTTTTTGTTTCAAGGCAATACCGTACAATTCTAAGCGTCGAATCGCGCCGGCCGGTTTTTTGGCAGGTTAAACAAAAAGCGCAGCGAATACTTTGTGTATTCGCGAGCATTTTTGTGACGGCTGCCGAAAAATCTGCAAGCGAGGCGACGCTTAAGGCTTCAGCCGTGAATTGTGCGGCGTTGCCTCAAATATGCAATGCGGCCCCGGCCGCGTTACAGCTTTTCCAGTATGCGCAGCTTTGCGCTGCGCGCACGGCGGTTTTCCGCCTGTTCCCCGGCGGCTGCCTCAACGGGCTTTTTGGTAATGAGCTTTGCCCTGGCCTTCCCGCCGCATACGCACACCGGGAACTCCGGCGGGCAGGTGCAGGCCGTGGCCCACTGGCGGAACCGCTGCTTGACGAGCCTGTCCTCCAGGGAATGGAACGTGATGACGCACATGCGCCCGCCCGGCTTCAGTGCGGCAAACAGCACGTCCAGCCCTTCACTCAGTGCGTCCAGCTCACCGTTCACGGCGATGCGCAGCGCCTGGAAAGTGCGGCGCGCGGGGTTTTTGTCCTTGCGGCGCACCGCGGGCGGCAGCGCCGAGGCGACGGCCTGCACCAGCTGCGCCGTCGTTTCAATGGGTGCGGCGGCGCGGGCGCTTTCGATCTTCCCGGCGATCTGCCAGGCATACGGCTCCTCGCCGTATTCCTTGAGGATACGGCACAATTCCGCGCGGGAGGCGGTGTTCACAAGGTCGGCGGCCGTGGGGCCGCTCTGGCTCATGCGCATGTCCAGCGGCGCGTCGCCCTGATACGAAAAGCCGCGCGAGACCTCGTCCAGCTGGTGTGAGGAAACCCCCAGGTCCAGCAGCACGCCGTCCAGCCCGTCCACGCCAAGCTGGGCCAGCGCCCTGTCCGCATAGCGGAAATTGCTCTGCACCACCGTGGCGGGCAGCCCTTCCAGGCGCTGCGACGCGGCGGCCACGGCGTCGGGGTCCTGGTCCAGCGCGATGAGGCGGCCGGTCGTGAGGCGCGCGGCGATCTCTTTTGAATGCCCTGCCCCGCCCGCGGTGCCGTCGAGATAAATGCCGTCCGGCCGGATGGCAAGGCCGTCGATGCATTCCGCGAGGAGGACAGGGATGTGATGAAAACTCATGGCTTAAAACTCCAATTCTTCCATGGCGGCGGCGATGGGCCCGCTGCGCAGGCGCTCGTTCATCTGCTGCCAGGCCTGCGTGTTCCATATCTCGGCATGGCGGCCCACGCCGATGACCGTAACGTCCTTTTCCAGCTTCGCATGCTGGCGCAGGTTGGCGGGCAGCAGGATGCGCCCCTGCTTGTCCGGCGACGCCTCCACGGCGGTGGCGTACAGAAAGCGCTGCACGTCACGGGATTTCACCATGCTTTTTTCGGACAGAAGTGCGGAAATGCGCTCCCATTCGTCTTCCGGAAACGCCACCAGACAGTCGTCCAGCCAGCGGGTGACGATGAAAGTGCCGCCCATGGCCTCGCGGAATTTGGGCGGGAAATTGAGCCTCCCCTTGTCGTCGATGGCATAGCTGTACTCGCCGATCAGCATTTCCAGCCACCACCTTCCCGGCACATGGGGGAGTTCCCCCACTTTTACCCACTTTTACCCACTTCTGTTTCAATTATAAGGGGCGTCCCTGTAAAAATCAACCCTTTTTCTGTGAAAGTTTTCGACGCCGAACCGTTTTTGACCGTGTCGAAACACGTCTCCGGGCGTATCTTCTTTGGGAACCGCAGCGTTTCTCCGCACGGGCGCGCGAAAGACACGTTGGCGGGCGTTTTGCCGGCGTGCAAACGGACAAACGCAAAAAAGGCGGGCACCTGAAAAGGTGCCCGCCCCAGCCTGTCGAAAAAGATAAAAAAACGTTTGCCCGCCCGGACGTACGCCGGGCGGGCAAATACCTCTACCATACAAAAGGCAATTTTGTGTGCGAAGTGCGCGAAATTGCCCTTTTGTGCGCCGGAAAGGAGAACTGAGGGAAACCGGCTGCGCAGCACAAAGCGTCCGGTGACCCTCAGAGGTTAGCGGCAAAACCGCCCGGGACGCTTTTATAAAGGCCGGCTGCGCTTTCGCACAAAGCTCAGTCCTCGTACTCTTCGCTTTCCTCGTAGGATTCGGTGGGCGTGTCTGAATAAACCAGCCCAAAAATCTGTTTGAGGTTGTCCATAAAAGAAGTGATCGAAGTCGTCATAAATTCCACACGCCCTTTCCGCATATTTTCCGTCGGCTGCGCCTTTGGCGCCGCCGTCCACGCTTCAATCCGGGACACTGCTTTTTGTGCCCTCTGCTTAGTATACGACGCAGAGGGCCAAAATGTTGCAGTTTTCAGGAAAAATATTTGTAAATTTAAGGGTTTTGCGGGAAAGAATGGCAAACTGTAATTTTTTTGTAAGAATCCAGCGAAAAAGCCGAATAAATGGAAACAAAGTCAACCTGTTTTTTCGCGCTTACTTCACCAGGCGGCGGGCGTT
The DNA here is from genome assembly GCF_017421385.1 of Ruthenibacterium sp. Taxonomy (NCBI): domain Bacteria; kingdom Bacillati; phylum Bacillota; class Clostridia; order Eubacteriales; family Oscillospiraceae; genus Ruthenibacterium; species Ruthenibacterium sp. The sequence goes on from NZ_JAFOIN010000008.1 coordinate 6,433, forward strand.
TTCGGCAATGTTCTCCGCTGTCAAGCCGTAGTCAGCAAACAGCTCCGCGGGCGTGCCGGACTGGCCGAACCGGTCCTCGATGCCCACGCGCGCGAATTTGGCGCCGGACCTGCCCGCCAACACCTCGGCCACCGCGGAGCCCAGCCCGCCGATGACGGAATGCTCCTCGGCCGTCACAACGGCGCCGCATTTTTCAGCCACGGACAAAACCGCATCCTCGTCCAGCGGCTTCACCGTGTGCATGTTCACCACAGTGGCCCGGATGCCCTCCGCCGCCAGCAGGTCAGCGGCCTTCAACGCCTCGGCCACCATCAGGCCCATGGCGATGATGGCCACGTCGCCACCCTCGCGCATGATGTTCGCCTTTCCGGGCACAAAGGGCGTGCTCTCGTCGGTGAAGCATTCGCACACCGGGCGCGCCACGCGGATATACACCGGGCCTTCGATGGCCGCGGCCGCGCGCACGGCCTTGCGCACCTCAACGGCGTCGCAGGGCACAAAGATCGTCATATTGGGCATCACGCGCATCAGGGCGATGTCCTCTATGCTCTGGTGGCTGCCGCCGTCCTCGCCCACGCACAGGCCGGAATGGGAAAAGCCGAACTTCACATTGGCGTTCACATACGCGATGGAATTGCGGATCTGCTCGTAAGCGCGGCCCGCGCCGAACAGCGCGAACGTGCTGATGAAGGGGATCAGCCCCTCGTGGGCAAAGCCCGCGGCCGCGCAGGCCATGTTGGCCTCGGCGATGCCGAAATCAAAAAAGCGGTCCGGATACACCGCGGAAAAGCGGTTCGTCATGGTGGCGTTGGAAAGGTCCGCGTCCAGCACGACGATCTTGTCGTTCTCCGCGCCCAGCTCGGCCAGCGCCTCGCCGTAGGCAATACGCAGGGATTTGCTCTCAGCCATTGTCGGATACCCCCAGTTCTTTCATCGCTTGCTCATACTGCTCCTTGTTCGGCGCCTTGCCGTGCCAGCCCACCTGGTCTTCCATGAAGGACACGCCGTGGCCCTTGTGCGTTTCGCAGCAGACAAACAGCGGCTTGCCCGGGTGCGGCGTGTTCACCGCCTCCACAACGGCGCCGATGTCGTGGCCGTCCACTTTTACGCACGCGAAGCCGAAAGCCTCGTATTTGGCCATCATATCGCCCACGCCCATCACTTCGTCATTGGTGCCGTCGATCTGCAGGCCGTTGTGGTCCAGCAGAACGGTAAGGTTGTCCAGCTTATAGTGGGCGGCGGACATGGCGGCCTCCCACACCAGGCCCTCCTGGCTCTCGCCGTCGCCGGTGATGACGAACACGCGGTGGCTCTCGCCCTTATACTTTGCGGCAAGCGCCATGCCGCCGGCAATGGAAACGCCCTGGCCCAGCGAGCCGGTGTTGGCGTCCACACCCGGGGTCTTGCGCATATCGGGATGGCCCTGCAGATGGCTGTGGAACTTGCGCAGCGTCCAGAGGTCCTCCCGCGGGAAATACCCCTTGTCCGCCAGAACGGCATACAGCGCGGGGCAGGCATGGCCCTTACTGAGCACGAAGCGGTCCCGTTCTTCCCAGCCCGGGTTGGAGGGGTCCACCTTCATTATATTATAATAGAGCGCCATCAGCATCTCCACGCAAGACAGCGAGCCGCCCGGATGGCCGGATTTTGCGAGATACGTCATCTTCACGATGTCGGCCCGCAGCTGCTTTGCTTTTTCCTGTTGCAATGCAAGTTCCATTTTCTGATCCTCCGTTCTTTATTTTCACACGGTTCCGCCTAACAGTTTATCGCGTCACGGCCCATGCCGTCAAGCGGTTGAAGATTTTTTCATGAAATATGCTTTTTCTTCAAAAATACCCTTGACAACTCCGGTCGTCTTATTGTAAAATATCCAAGCAGTGTCCCGATCGTGGCTTACATTTGCGCCCATAGCTCAGGTGGATAGAGCAACTGCCTTCTAAGCAGTGGGCCAGGGGTTCGAGTCCCTTTGGGCGCACCAAATATGGTGGGTGTAGTTCAGTTGGTAGAGCGCCAGATTGTGGTTCTGGTTGTCGTGGGTTCGAGTCCCATCTCCCACCCCATTTAAAATCAGGAACGGCAAATTCGCATGCGGATTTGCCGTTCTGCAATAATGGGCCATCGCCAAGTGGTAAGGCACGGGACTTTGACTCCCGCATTCCGCTGGTTCGAATCCAGCTGGCCCAACCAGCCAAAAGACCGCAAAGAACGTTGATTCTTTGCGGTCTTTTGGCATTGGCGGCTCATACGCCCGCTGCGCCGCCTTCTTGTTTTTTCATCCGCCAAGGCGGCCCGGCTTTTCCAAGGCGCGCCTTGGCGCGCGGCGCCTCCTTGTAAGCACAACCGGCAAAAAATTTTCGCGTCGAAGGCTTTACATTCCCGCAAACAACTGTTATACTGAAACCAGTTCTTATACCATACCAAGAACTGTTATGGTTGCTATGATAAGGTCTTAGCACCGTAAAGCTCTGACGCCTCGCTTTCAGCGGGGCGTCATCTTTTTTGCCCAAAAGACACGGATATTTTTATCCACTGTGCTGATTGACGGCTGCAACGTAATTCGGTCATGATATAAATGGAAGCGTAAAAAGCAGGACCTTTTCATGCAAATGCTGGTGAAAGAGGCGGTAATATGAAAAACACATTGTATGGCATCGGGCTGGACATCGGCGTGGCGTCTGTCGGCTGGGCCGTCGTCGGTTTGAACGGCACGGGCGAACCTGTTGGACTGCACCGTCTGGGTGTACGCATTTTCGACAAGGCCGAGCAGCCCAAGACGGGCGAAAGCCTTGCCGCGCCGCGGCGCATGGCGCGCGGGATGCGCCGCCGTCTGCGCCGCAAGGCGCTGCGCCGTGCGGACGTTTACGCCCTGCTGGAACGCAGCGGCCTTTCCACCCGGGAAGCGCTCGCGCAAATGTTTGAAGCGGGCGGCCTGGAAGACATCTATGCGCTGCGCACGCGCGCGTTGGACGAACCGGTCGGCAAGGCCGAATTTTCGCGCATTTTGCTGCACCTTGCCCAGCGCCGCGGGTTTAAAAGCAACCGCCGAACCGCCTCGGACGGCGAGGATGGGCGGCTTCTGGCCGCTGTGAACGAAAACCGCCGGCGCATGGCCCAGGGCGGCTGGCGCACCGTGGGCGAAATGCTGTACCGGCACGAGGCTTTCGCGCTTCACAAGCGCAATAAGGCTGACGATTACCTTTCCACCGTCGGGCGGGATATGGTGGCAGAGGAGGCCTCCATCCTGTTCGAGCGCCAGCGTGCAATGGGCTGCAGTTGGGCCGCACCGGAGCTGCAGGCGGAATATCTTTCCATTCTTCTGCGCCAGCGTTCGTTTGACGAGGGGCCGGGCGGCAACAGCCCCTACGGAGGCAACCAGGTGGAAAAAATGGTGGGCCGCTGCACATTCGAGCCGGATGAGCCGCGCGCGGCAAAAGCCGCCTATTCGTTTGAATATTTTTCGCTGCTGCAAAAGCTCAACCACATCCGCCTTGCGGAAAACGGCGAAACGCGCCCACTGACGCAGCCGCAGCGGCAACAGCTTCTCTCGCTGGCGCACAAAACCCCGGACATAAGCCTTGCCCGCATTCGCAAGGAGCTGGCGCTCCCGGAAACGGTACAATTCAACGGCGTGCGCTGCCGGGCAAACGAAACGCTTGAAGAGAGCGAAAAAAAGGAAAAGTTCGCCTGCCTGCCCGCATACCACAAAATGCGCAAGGCGCTGGACGGCGTTGTAAAGGGCCGTATTTCCTCCCTAAGCATTTCCCAACGCGACGCGGCCGCCACCGCGCTTTCCCTTTACAAAAACGAGGACACGCTGCGCGCAAAGCTGACGGAGGCCGGTTTCCAAGCACCCGAGATCGACGCGCTGGCGGGCCTTACGGGCTTTTCAAAATTCGGCCACCTTTCACTGAAGGCCTGCAGAAAATTGATCCCGCATCTGGAGCAGGGGCTGACCTACGACCAGGCCTGCAGTGCCGCCGGGTACGATTTCAAGGGCCACGGCGCAGGTGAGCGCGCCTTTACATTGCCTGCCGCCGCCCCGGAAATGGAGCAGATCACAAGCCCTGTGGTACGCCGCGCCGTTGCGCAGACGATCAAAGTGGTGAACGGCATCATCCGCGAGATGGACGCAAGCCCCGCATGGGTGCGCATTGAGCTTGCGCGCGAGCTGAGCAAAACTTTCGGCGAACGGCAGGAGCTGGACCGCTCCATGCGCGAAAACGCCGCGCAGAACGAACGCCTGATGCAGGAGCTGCGCGATACGTTCCACCTGCTCTCCCCCACCGGGCAGGACCTTGTGAAATACCGCCTCTGGAAAGAGCAGGACGGCGTGTGCGCCTATTCGCTCCGGCGGCTGGACGTGGAACGGCTGTTTGAGCCGGGCTATGTGGACGTGGACCACATTGTGCCGTACAGCCTCAGCTTTGACGACCGGCGCAGCAACAAGGTGCTGGTGCTTTCCTCCGAAAACCGGCAAAAGGGCAACCGCCTGCCGCTGCAATACCTGCAGGGCAAACGGCGCGAAGACTTTATCGTCTGGACAAACAGCAGCGTGCGCGACTACCGCAAGCGACAGAACCTTTTGCGCGAAAAGCTCTCCGGGGACGAAGCCGAGGGCTTCCGGCAGCGCAATCTGCAGGACACGCAGCACATGGCGCGCTTTTTGTACAACTACATTTCCGACCATCTTGCATTTGCGCAGTCCGAAGCGCTTGGCAAAAAGCGCGTTTTCGCCGTCAGCGGTGCGGTAACGTCGCATCTGCGCAAGCGCTGGGGGCTTTCCAAGGTGCGCGCGGACGGCGATTTGCACCACGCGCTGGACGCCGCCGTCATCGCCTGCACAACAGACGGCATGATCCGCCGGATCTCCGGCTATTACGGGCACATTGAGGGCGAATATCTTCAGGATGCCGACGGCGCCGGTTCGCAGCACGCCCGCACAAAGGAGCGCTTTCCCGCGCCCTGGCCGCGCTTCCGCGACGAGCTGATCGTACGGCTCTCCGAGCAGCCCGGCGAACCGCTTCTGGACATCAACCCGGAATTTTACTGCGAATATGGCACAGAGCATATCCGCCCGGTGTTTGTTTCCCGCATGCCGCGCCGCAAGGTGACCGGCCCGGGCCACAAGGAAACCATCAAGGGCGCCGCCGCGGCAGACGAAGGCCTCTTGACGGTGCGCAAGGCCCTGACAGAGCTGAAACTGGACAAAGACGGAGAAATCAAAGACTACTATATGCCCTCCAGCGATACGCTGCTGTACGAGGCGCTCAAGGCGCAGCTGCGCCGCTTTGGCGGCGACGGCAAAAAGGCCTTTGCCGAGCCGTTTTACAAGCCGAAAGCGGACGGCACGCCCGGCCCGCTGGTGCGCAAGGTGAAGACAACCGAAAAAGCCACGCTCACCGTGCCTGTGCACGGCGGCGCGGCCAGCAACGACACGATGGTGCGCATCGATGTGTTCCTTGTACCCGGGGACGGCTATTACTGGGTGCCCATATATGTGGCAGACACCCTGAAGCCGGAGCTGCCGAACCGGGCGGTGGTGGCCCATAAGCCATACAGCGAATGGCAGGAAATGCGCGAGGAGGATTTTGTCTTTTCGCTGTACCCCAACGACCTTGTGTATGTGGAGCATAAAAGCGGGCTGAAGTTTACGGTGCAGAATGCGGACAGCACGCTGGAGAAAACGCGGACGCAGGCAAGTGCATTTGTATATTTCGTGAGCGGTGGTATTTCTGGTGGAACTATTACCGTCCGCACACATGACAATTCTTATGGTATCCCAAGCCTTGGGCTCAAAACCCTAAAGTCCCTTTGTAAATATCAAGTAGATGTTCTGGGCAATGTCTTCCCCGTTCACAAGGAAACGCGGCAGAAATTCCGCTGATCCCCTCAAAAAAGGAGGCGGTTATGTCCTACCGATGCGTGATCGTCAGCAACCCCGCACACATCAGCACCCGCAATGAGCAGCTTGTTGTGGAAACCGACCAGCGCCGCACCGTGCCCATCGAGGACATCAGCGCGCTGATGCTGGAAAGCCGCCGCGCCACGCTTTCGGCGGCCGCGCTCTCCGCTTTGGCGCAAAACGGCACGGCTGTGTTCGTGTGCGACGAAAAGCATTTACCCTGCGGCGTGCTGCTGCCATACGCGCAGCACAGCCGCCAGCTTGCCGCGGCACGCGCGCAGCTTTCGCTGACGCTGCCCGCCAAAAAACGCTTCTGGCAGCAGCTCGTCACCGCCAAAATCGACAACCAGGCGGAATGTCTGGCGCTGTGCGGCAAAACACAAGAAGCGGCCTTTTTGCATTCCCGCGCACGCGCCGTGACAAGCGGCGATAAGGACAATCTGGAGGCAGCCGCCGCCGCATATTACTTCCCCGCCCTGTTCGGCACAGGCTTTACCCGCAGCGCCGACGATGGCCGCAACGCCGCGCTCAATTACGGCTATGCCATTCTGCGCGGCTATGCCGCCCGCTGCGCCGCAGTTTACGGGCTTTTGCCGTGGGAGGGGCTGCACCATTGCAGCCAACTGAACCAATACAATCTGGCGGACGACCTTATGGAGCCGTTCCGCCCGGTTGTGGATTTGTATGTAGCCGCCAATGTGGACGAGGAAAGCACGCTCGCCCCCGCGCTCAAGCACGCGCTGTTCGGGCTGATGAACGCTGACATTCTTTCCGGCGGACAGCACCACAGCGTGGCTTACGCCATGGAACGGCTGGTGCAAAGCCTGCGCACCGGCATGGAAAAGGGCGGCGCTTTGGCGCTGCCGAAGCTGCTGGCATGGCAGCCCCACGGCTATGAGTAGATTTATGAGAATGCTTGTATTTTTTGACCTGCCCGTCCAAACAAAAAAGCAGCGGCGGGAAGCCACTGCTTTTCGCAATTTTTTGATAAAAGACGGGTATCACATGCTTCAATACTCGGTTTATGCCCGCGTATGCAACGGCAACGACGCCGTGGCCAAGCACCGGGCGCGGCTGACAGGGCAGCTGCCGGCCAATGGCGCTGTGCGCCTGTTGGTGGTAACGGAAAAACAATATCAATCGATCGAGATATTGCTCGGCCCCTTTTCCCCGGCAGATACATCCTTTGCATGCGAACAGCTTACGCTGTTTTGATTTTCGGGAAGAACAAAAAGCGCTTCAGGCCGCAGCCTGAAGCGCTTTTTGCAACAGTCTTTATACCATACCAAGAACTGTTAGGGAACTACAACTCA
>NZ_JAFOIN010000100.1:0-8522 GCF_017421385.1 Ruthenibacterium sp.
AGCGCCGCCTCGTCCAGCCTGCCCGCGCGCACGGCCCGCACGATCTCCCGGTCCGTCACGCCGCCGGAGGAGGGCATTTCCAGGTCCAGCCCCGCGGCCACGCCCGCCGGGCGGCGGTATACCGCGCCCCAGTCGCTCATCACAAGGCCGTCAAAGCCCCACTGCTCCCGCAGGATGCGGGTGAGCAGCATGCGGTTCTCACTGGCATAAACGCCGTTGATGCGGTTGTAGCTGCACATCACGGTGGAGGGCGCGCCCTCCTTCACCGCTATTTCAAACGGCCGGAGATAAAGCTCGTGCAGCGCCCGCTCGTCCACCTCGGCGGAGACGCTCATGCGCAGCGTCTCCTGATTGTTCACGGCAAAATGCTTGAGGCTGGTGCCGACGCCCTCGCCCTCGGCCCCGCGGATGAACCCGGCGGCCAGCTTGCCCGCCAGCAGCGGGTCCTCGGAATAGTATTCAAAGTTGCGCCCGCACAGCGGGCTGCGCTTGATGTTGACGCCCGGCCCCAAAACAACGGCCACGCCGTGGGCCCTGCACTCCCGGCCGATGGCCGCGCCCACCCTGCGCGCCAGCGCGGGGCTCCACGCGCAGGCCAGCGCCGACGCAGTGGGAAAGCACGTTGCTTTCACGCTGTGGCCGCCGTTCTCACGGATGTGCAGACGGTCCTCCTTGCGCAGGCCGTGCGGGCCGTCCGCCAGCCATATGGAAGGCACGCCTTTGGCCGGGATGTCCTGCGTCTCCCAAAAGCTCTTTCCGCTGGCCAGGGATGCTTTTTCCTCCAGCGTCAGCGAAGCGATGATGTTCCCGATCCGATCATTTGTCATGGATTTCCCTCCGGCGCGGCATGCGCCCTAAAATTCAGGGCAATACCGCACAATTCTAAGAGCCGAAGCGCGCCGACCGGTTTTTTGGCAGGTCAAACAAAAAGCGCGGCGAATACTTTGTGTATTCGCGAGCATTTTTGTGACAGCTGCCGGAAAATCTGCAAGCGAGGCGACGCTTCAGGCGTCAGCCGTGAATTGTGCGGCCTTGCCTTAGGCCATACGCCGGGCCCTCCGGCGTGCTGATGTAAGAAAACACGCCTTTGTGCCGCGGCCGCTGCGGTGCCGGTCGCCCGGCGCTCAATCATAAAACGAGAGACGGGGCGGAAAACTTTCCGCCCCGAGCCTGCAGAAAAAGGTTAAAAACCCGTTTGTCCGCCCGGACATGCGCCGGGCGGGCAAATACCTCTACAGTACAAAAGGGCAATTTTGTGTGCGGAGTGCGCGAAATTGCCCTTTTGTGCGCCGGAAAGGAGAACTGAGGGAAACCGGAAAGCGGCTGCGCAGCACAAAGCGTCCGGTGTCCTTCAGAGGTTGGCGGCAAAGCCGCCAACCTCGGGGCGAAAAACTTTCCGCCCCGAGGATTTTCCGTGCAGCGCGCCCTTTTTTTGCCCCCGCCCCAACAGCCGCCTGCGGCGCAGGCCGGCAAAATCAGCCCCTCCGGTTCCGTCACGCCTTTTTGTAATTCAAAATAAGAATTCCCGCACACACAAACACAAGCGTAACGACCAGATTCACGGCGGAAACGCCGTTTTGCTCCGTAAGCAGCAAATTGGAAAGCAGAACGCCCATAACGGGGGTCATAAAACTGTAAACAGTGACCCTGGAAACCGGGTTGTTTTTCAGGAGCACGCCCCAAATGGCATATGCCGCTGCGGAGAGGAACGATAAATAGGTTAAAACGCCCAGCGCCTTTCCCCCGCTTACAACGATCTTACCCCCAAACACAATGCCGATCAGCACCATTGCAATGCCGCCCATAATAAACTGGTATCCGCTTATCACAACAGGATTTTCATCTTTGGAATATTTTTTCATCAATACGGAGGAAAAGCCCAGTGCAACAGCCGAAAAAAGCACAAAGCAGTCTCCCGTAAAATTCATGGTAAAATTCAAACCGTTTAAATTCACAAAGATGATTCCCGCAAAGCCTGAAATACAGCCTATGATTTTCCCGGGCGTCAATTTTTCCTGTTTGAAAATAAGGCTTGCGATCAGCAGCGAAAAAAACGCGGAGGTCCCGCTTAAAATCGTGCCTTTTACACCCGAGGTATTGGCAAGCCCCACGTAAAAAAAGATGTACTGCAAAACCGTTTGAAAAACACTTACCTGTGCAATTTTACCGATATTGGCTTTTTGGGGGTACAGCAGCTTTCCGCTGGCGATGCTGTAGATCAAAACAGTGATAACGCCCGCAAAGAAAAACCGCACCCCGGCAAATAAAATTGTGGACGGCACGTTTTTTTCCGGCAGGATCAGTTCATAGCCTATTTTTATAAAAGGCGTCGCGCTGCCCCACAGCGCCGCACAAAAAAGCGCCAGCACGGCCACCACCCACGGGTTACTCAGTATTTTGCTTTTACTCATTGTATTTCTCCAAAAATCGTATTTCACGCGCCTGTTCCCGGCGGCCTCCCGCCGCCCGCGCCGCAGGCGCAGGCGGTGCTCTTCCGGCCTCCGCCCCGGCCTGCCGGGCCCTTACTTCTTGATTTTGTCCCAGTAAGCCTTCGCGGCCTGCTCGTTTTTGTTTTGTCCGTATTCGTAGTAGCGCACGCCCGCCAGCGCGTCCGGCAGGTACTGCTGCTTCACCCAATGGCCCGGATAATCGTGCGGGTACAGATAATTCTGCCCCTTTTGCGCCGCGTCCTCGCCGTCGAAATGCTTGTTCTGCAGCCGGCGGGGCACCGGGCCGGTTTTGCCCCGGCGCAGGTCCTGTTCCGCGGCCAGAATGGCGTTGTGCGCCGAATTGCTTTTGGGCGCGGTTGCCATCAGCACGGCCGCGTCCGCCAGCGGCAGGCGCGCTTCCGGCAGGCCCAGCTGCAGGGCGCTGTCCACGCAGGCCTTCACGATGGGAATGGCCTGCGGGTACGCAAGGCCCACGTCCTCCGCCGCGATGACCAGCAGCCTCCGGCAGGCCGACAGCAGATCCCCGGCTTCCAGAATGCGCGCCAGATAATGCACGGCGGCGTCCGGGTCCGAGCCTCGAATGCTTTTCTGCAGCGCCGAGATGCAGTCGTAGTGCATGTCGTCGCTTTTGTCGTAGCGTTGGCTGGAGCGCTGCGCCACCTGGCGCACGGCCTCTGTTGTCAGCCGCTTTGCGCCGTCCGTCCCGGCGGCGCCCGCCACGGCAAACTCCAGGCTGCCCAGCGCCTTGCGCATGTCGCCGCCGCAGGCCGCCGCCAGCGCGTCCAGCGCCTCCGGCTGCGCTTCAATGCGCACGCCGTCCAGCTCCTCCAGCTTATGCAGAGCGTTCTCCAGCCCGCGGCGCACGTCCTCCGGCGTCAGGGGCTTGAACTCAAACACCGTTGCGCGGGAGAGCAGCGCGTTGTAAATATAAAAATACGGGTTCTCGGTGGTGGAGGCGATCAGCGTGACCGTTCCGTCCTCCATGCATTCCAGCAGGCTCTGCTGCTGCTTTTTGTTCAGATATTGTATCTCGTCCAGATACAAAAGCAGGCCGTTCCGGCTTTGAAACGTGCCGATCTCGGCCATGACGGCCTTGATGTCCCCCGTGCCCGCGCTGGTGCCGTTCAGCTTATGCAGGCGCATGCCGCTGTTTTCGGCAATGATGCGCGCCACGGTGGTTTTGCCCACGCCGGACGGGCCGTAGAAGATCATATTGGGCACGCGGCCGCTTTCGATGGCCTTGCGGAACACGCGCCCCGGGCCGAGCAGATGCTGCTGGCCGCACACCTCGGCAAGGGTGCGCGGGCGCAGACGGTCGGCAAGTGGTGATTGCATGAGCTTCTCCTTTTTGAAACGGGCGCGCGCGTCAGGATACCACCGCGGCGCTGCGCCAGTCGTTCAGTTTTTTTGCGGCGTAGCCGTTGTTCAGGAAATAATCGATGGCGTACACAAGGCTGCGGTCCCAGAAATTCCATTCGTGCACGCCGTTCCATTGCAGGCGGCGGTAGCCGGCAAGCCCCAGAGGCTTCAGGAATTTATGCATGGCGTCGTTCTGCTGCAGAATGAAATACGGCTCCACGTCCTGCAGGCCGTTCGTCAGCAGCACCTTTGGCTGCTGCGCGGCCGGCAGCGCGGCCACCCGCTGGGCCAGCACCCGCAGGTCGCTGCTTTTGGGCAGCAGCAGCCCATCACCGAACACCGGGCCGAACACCTCCCGCACGCCGGGCGCCGCGGGGTCCGCCAGCATCATCGAAAGGTCCACCGCACCGGAAAAGCTGGCACAGCCCGCGTACAGGTCCGGCCGGGAAAGGCCCAGAAACAGCGCGCCGTAGCCTCCCATGGAAAGCCCCGCGATAAAATTCTGTTCCCTGCGCGCCGGCAGCTTGAACATACGGCCCAGCAGCATGGGCAGCTCTTCCGTGACAAAGGTCTTATAGGCGCCGCCGTGCATCATGTTCTGGTAAAACGAGTTGCCGCAGTCCGGCATTACCAGCACCAAACCGTTGTCCGCCGCGTAGCGCGGCGCGGCCGTCATCTGCATCCAGTCGTCTCCGCTGTTGGTATAGCCGTGCAGCAGCGTCAGCACACCTTTCACGGTATAGCCCACATCGGCGGGCAGGTCTGTGGGAAAATACAGCTTCACGCCCACGGTGGTCCCGAGGATCTGCGATTTCAGCTTACAGTCAATATACGCCATAAAAAGCGCCCCTTTATGTATGATAGGAATCCTGCCTCTTATTATAAAGAAAACCCGGCCGATTTACAATCGTGCCGGGCAAAAGTGCGGAAATAACGGCCCCGGTGGGGCCGGTAACCTGCCGCGCGGTTTCGCCGCAGGCGAAATGCAACCGAACGGGAGCAAGCGCCGGGGTTTTGCCGTTGGGGACCCGGCGCGGCGCAGCCGTGACGGGACGGCAAAAGAGCGGTGCGGGGTGGCGAAGCCATGGCCGCGAAGCGGACAAACCGCACCGGGTCGTTTCGCGCGGCGAAACGCCGCGCCCGATTTTGCGCGGCAAACCCAAAAGGTGGGGCCGATGACCGGCCAGCGCGGTTTCGCCGCAGGCGAAATGGAGCCGAATGGCGACAAGCGCCGGGGTTTTGCCGTTGGGGACCCGGCGCGGCGCAGCCGTGACGGGACGGCAAAAGGGCGGTGCGGGGTGGCGAAGCCATGGCCGCGAAGCGGACAAACCGCACCGGGTCGTTTCGCGCGGCGAAACGCCGCGCCCGATTTTGCGCAAAAGCCCTCAAAGCCAGGGCGGCCAGCGCGCTGCCCGCACGGGCCTCGTTACGGCCCGGCGGGCGTTCACCGCATGTTTCTGCGCCCGCCCCTGGGCCTGCCCTTTTCCTCGTGGCGGCAGTTGCGCACAAAAATGCGCACCATCTCCTCCACGTCCTGAAGCTGCCGCTGGCTCATGCCCTTCAGCAAAGGGCCAATCGGCTCCTCCAGCACGCGCGCAGCGTCCGGCAGCAGCACATAATTCGGCGTGATTTCTAAAATATCGCACAGCGCGATCAGCGTTTGAACGGAAAGTCCCGCCTTCCCCCGCTCGATCTGGCTGAGAAATTTTTCAGTGATATCCGCACGGGCAGACACATAATCCTGCGTATATCCTTTTGCTTTGCGCGCTGCCTGCAGCCGCGCGCCGATCAATTGCAGATCGTATTCCACAAGACCGCCTCCCGTAATAAGAGTATCGTTAATAGCTTTGTCAAATAACCATTTTAAAACGGGTTTTTCGCGTTTTTAGATTGATTATTTGAAAATGCTTTGTTATACTGAAAAACAGGGAAATCGAAAGGAGACGGGCAGCAAGTGGATTTGTATCAGTATTTCGCAAAAGAATTAGACTGTTTTGAATCCGATCTTCGATACAGAAGCTATATCTCCTGGCCCGCCGCCTCTGTACGGCACTGTAAGGTGGCAGCGGACGACGCGCAGGCCTGGAGCGAATTTTTAACGTACGTTTTCGGCGTCCCGCTGGATTTCAGCACCGTGGACGCGGCCAAACTTTATCTTTTGAAGCACCGATGCCTGCCCGACGACCTTTAAATAAAAATACCGCCGCCCCGGACAAATGTCCGGGGTGCTTTGCATCAGGTATGGGCGTACACTTCTGCTTCTGTGTAAAAAATGCGGAGGGACCGTCCGCGCACCGGCGCCGGCATTTCCCGCTTTGGAAAGGCCCGCTGCTTTGCCTCCGCCCGCGGGCAGCCGCCCAGTACCGGCCGCCCCAACCGCCGGCAGAGAAATTCCCGTTCCGCAGGGCCTTCGCTTTTCCGCGTACCGTCCGGCGGCATTTTTTGCCCCGGCACGCGACGTAAAAGCCGCTGCTTCTCCCCGTCCGCCGAATTTTCACGGCCCCATTGGAAAGACGGCCGGGCAGGTGTACCAGACCACGATATCGGACAGCGGAATTTCTTTTGCAGGCATCACGCCTGAAAGCCCGGGTACAGTCGGGAACATCACGGACGGCAGCGGATGCGGGACGGCGTCCATCGCGGAGGCATGCCGGCGCGTGCGCGCACCCATCAAGTTGACGGAATACGGCGCGCACGCCATCGGATCCTCGAAAAAGGTATGGGGCAGCTTTGCAGGGGAGCCCGGAAGCAAGACCGTGTCGCCGCGCGGGAAAGACGTCCATTCCCAATACGGTTTACAACAGCCGTCGAGCCATAGCAGCGGCTTCCCGCGGTGCGGGCACAGGCACGCCGCACTGTGCCCGGGTCTGCTCCGGCCGGTTTGCGGGTCGTGCAGCGGCGGGCTCCGCTTTTGTTTCAGGGCAGGCCGCCGAAAATCCCGGCGGGATCTCCGGGAAACCGGCGGCAAGGAAGGCTCATTTTTTCCGCCGGCGGCTTTCCGGACACGCCTTCCTGGCCGCCGTTTGCATCGGCTACCAGCGTTTCTGCGCCGCCTGGGCCGCCGCCTGCTGCAAGGCAAGAATCTGCTGTGCATAGGCGTTGTCCAGATTCTGCAGCGTATCATACTTGTTTTGCAGAATTTCGGCGCTGCCGTTGGCGAGGGCCTGCTCCAATTGCATCTGGTATGCCATTTTTTGCTGCTCGGCCGCCGAAAGCTGGCTGTTGTAGCTCTGCAGCGCCGAAGATCGATTGCTGTTCAAGGTGTCAAGCAGCGCTGCAAGGCTTTCGTTGCGCCCGCGGTCAATCGTGTTTCGGTTGTTTCCGTAGGAATTGTACATGCCCGCCAGCGCACTTTCCGACATGCCCCCCGTCAGCCCCTGCGCCGCCAGCGCCTGGGGCAGATCGCGCTTGCTCATCATATAGTTGATATACGCCTGCTGCTGGGCGCTGTCGGCGTTCTGGTTCACCCCGCGCGCACCGCTGTCATAGCTGGCCTGCAGCTGTGCCAAAGCATCGTTGTAGTTCTGCTGCAGCAAATTGCTGCGGTTTGCATATGCCTCGTTCAGGTATCCCATGTTTTTGTCATAGGCGGCCTGCGCCGCCTGCTGTTTTTGCCGGGCCAGCTCTTCGGCCCGGCGGGCGGCTGCGTCCTGCTGTGCCTGCACCTGTGCCAGCAGGGCGGCGTAATGATTTGCCGTAGAGTCATTTCCGCTTCTTGTATTATTCGCACCAGAAGGAACATTCGTCTGCGAATTACTTTTTACAGAGGCCAGCAGCTTATTATAACTATCCTCCAACCCCTGAATTTTTGTCTTCCAATCATTCGTTGTAAAATATTTATAATTTCCCGACGAATTACTGACTCCATCGCCCTTTACATATGCCATTTTCTCTTCTCCTTCCACGCCCGCCCGGGCTTTCTCCGGGCGGGCTTTTTCGTTTCATCGCTCCGCCTGCGCCGCGCCCAGCGCCTGCAGCTTCTTCACAAGGTCGCTCACATAATTCGCGCCGCGGCTGGCAAAGACGCCGGTAAGCGCAACGCCCAGCCACGCCGCGTTGAAGCTCACGCCCAGCGCAGCGTAAAAATCCGCCCCGGCGCTGAAGCACAGCGATACGCCCAGCGCCACGGCTCCCGCCTGCGTGGCGGCGGTTTTCCACTGCTTTTCAAGAATCGCTTTTCCGAAGGTCTTGGCGTATTCCACCAGCGCCTCCACCGTTACGGCCATCATAAGTACAAGTACGGTCCTGTTCATTGCCGTTTTCCCTCCATCCATTTTTCCAGATCGCTGATGCGGTGGTTCGCCACCTTGATCTGTTCCTCCACAACGGGCATGCGCCGGGCAAAGCCGTTGTGCTCCCGCACCTCCCGCGTCAGCTCGTCCAGCTTTGTGTCCGTCACGGCCTGCGCTGTGGTGATCTTGTTCTCTGTTCGCCGGGCGGCCGCCGTATTGGTAATTACTACGCCAACCAGGGACAGCACGCCCGTGATGAGCGCGACGATGATGCTCTCCATCGCTCCTACACCCCCGGCGCGGCGCCGGATGCCTCCGTGCGCTGCGCGTACGCGCCCGCCTGCCGCCCGTCCCTTTGCGCGCGCTGCCCGGCCGCATCACCGCCCTGCGCCACGCAGGCCGCGAACGCGTCGCCCGGGGAAAGCGTCACCAACCGGCAGCGGTCGGCCAGCACGGCGGCGTAACGCTGCACTCCCGCCAC
>NZ_JAFOIN010000101.1:0-12201 GCF_017421385.1 Ruthenibacterium sp.
TACGCGGGAACAGTAATGACTGCCTCGGTGACGGGACCGCCCAGATAGCTCTCGGCGTCCGCTTTCAGCTTGGCCAAAATCATGGCGCTGATCTCCTGCGGGGTGTATTTCTTGCCGTCGATGTCCACTTTATAGTCCGTGCCCATATGGCGCTTGATGGAAGCGATGGTACGGTCGGGGTTGGTGATGGCCTGGCGCTTTGCCACCTGGCCCACCAGGCGCTCGCCTGTTTTGGTGAAGCCCACGACGGACGGCGTGGTACGCGCGCCCTCGGCGTTGGCGATGACGACGGGCTCGCCGCCCTCGATGACGGCAACACAGCTGTTTGTGGTGCCAAGGTCGATACCAATAATCTTGCTCATAACTCTCAGACTCCTCTTTTATCAAAACTCGGTGAATATATGTGGTGATTTCTGAATTTATATCAAAAAGCCTTTCGGCTTTGAGATGTCAGCCTATTCGGCCACAGCCACGGCCGCGTGGCGGATGACCTTGTCGTGGAGCAGATAACCTTTCTGCATCACCTGCGTGACGGTGCCGCTGGGCATGTCGTCGGTAGAGGGCTGCTGCAGCACGGCTGCGTGCAGCTCGGGGTCGAAGGGCTTGCCCTGCGCCTCGATCTCGCTGACACCCATTTTGCCGAACGCCTCGCGGCATTTGTCCAGCGTCATGGTCACGCCCTTTTTATAGCTCTCGTCCGCGGTGGGCGCGTCGGCGGCGATCTCCAGCGTGTCCAGCACGGGCAGCAGCGTGTTCACCGCGAAGCTCACGCCGTTGTCGAACGCGGCATCGTGCTCCCTGGCGCTGCGCTTGCGGAAGTTTTCATATTCCGCGGCGGTGCGCAGCAGCGTGTCTTTCGTTTCGGCCAGCTTTTTTTCAGCCTGCTCCAGCTTGGTTTTCAGTGCGGCCAGCTCGGCATGCGCCTTGCCTTCTGTATGCTTTTCCTTTTTTTCCGTCTTTTCTGCATCCTGCGTTTCAGGCTGCGGTGCCTCGGGCGCCGCCTGCGCGGCGGACGCTTCCTCCTGCGGCGCGGCGGCCGCGCGGTTCACGTCTTTTTCCGTGTCTGCCATGTTGCTACTCCTCCTGCACCCTGCCCGACATGCATTCGCCGAGCAGCAATGCGAAATATTCAAGCCGCGGGATCGTTTCCCGGTAGGGCATGCGCGTTGGACCTACGATGCCGATGGCCCCCGTCAGCCCGCCTCCCGCGAGATAGCGCTTCGTCATGATGCAGAAGCCCGGCATGCGGTACTCGGGCAGTTCGTCGCCCAGCAGCACCGTGGTGCGCTCGCTCTTGGGGCTGACGTAGCGCTTGACGGCTTCTGTGTCGCTGAAGAATTCCATCAGCGTGCGGAAGCTGTCCGCAAGCTCGGCATAATTCAGCAGGTTCTGCTGGCCCTCCAGATATACATTGGGCCGTCCCGCTTCCCGCAGCAGCGTCACCGCCGCCGAAAGCACCGGGTAATATACCGCACTGCCCAGGCTCTGTGCTGCGGTACGCATCTGTTCCTCGCGCACGTCGGCCGCGCTGCGGAAGGTAAGGTAGGTGTTCAACGCTTGGGACAGCCGCTGGGCGTCGCCGGGCCGCAGCGCGAAATCCAGCTTTGCCGTGCGCGTGCGCACACCGCCCGCATTGGTGACGGCCAGCACCGCCGCCGTGTAGCGGCCCACCTGCATCACCTCATAATGGGCGATGCACAGGTCCTCGCTTTTGGGCGTTGTAGCCACGACACAGTAGCCCGTCAGGTCCGCCAAAGCCCTTGCGGCGCTTTCGGCCAGACGTTCGGGGTCGTAGTCCATCTCGCGGAACAAAAGGTCGATCTGCCGTTTTTCCTCAGCGGGAAGGCGGGCGCCTGTATCCAGAAGATTGTCGATGTAGTAGCGGTAGCCCTTGGCGCTGGGCACGCGCCCGGCGCTGGTGTGGGGCTGCTCCAGAAGGCCCAGCTTTGTCAGCGCGGCCATTTCGTTGCGCAGCGTGGCGCTGGACACCGCATGTCCGAACTGTTCGGCCAGCAGACCGCTGCCAACCGGCTCTCCGTCCGCGCCATACAGTGTTACGATCGCCCGCAGCACACGCCGTTTCCGATCGTCCATCGGCACCGCCCACACCACCTTTCCTCTCTTGCTGTTTAGCACTCTATCTGTTCGAGTGCTAAATTTATTTTACAACACTTTTTTAGTATGTCAAGCCCTGCGGGGCAAAATGCGCGAATTTTTTCAACTTTTACAATTTCGTCACAACTGCGGCAAAAACCGCAGCATGAGGGCACGCGGCACACAGGTGTATTCGCCGGAAAAACCGTTCCGGCAGGTTGCTGTAAGCAATGGCCGCGCTTTCGTGCAAATGGTATATTGTCGTTCACTGGCGGACATGATATACTGAAAGCGGAAAGGAACGGAAGCTCACACCGTCCCCGTCGGGGGCATAAAATAGAATAACACATCCCGCAAAACGCTCTGCACGCAACTGTGCCGCCCGGTGCCGGGCGGCCTCAAAAAGGAGGCTTGTTTTCATGCAAATGGACCCTCGTCTCAACTGCGAGTATGAACGCGCATATCCCCGCACCCAGCCGTACAGCCGTCTTCCCTATGACAAGCGCGCCGAAAAGGCCTGGTGGGCGGATTATTACCGCCGGAATCCCACACTGCTGATGCGGCTGGCCCGGCGGCTCAAGGCCGCGCTCTGACGCGGCCATACCACTGCGTACAAAAATTTGACAGGATGCAGAGCCGAAAGCCCGCTGAAAGCGGGCTTTTTGTTTTTGGGCGGGGAAGCGCAGAGCGTCCTGCCTGCGCGAATGTGCCGGAGCCCTTTTCGTTTTTTATATAATGTAGTATACTGGTAAAAACCAAAAACAGGAAAGGCGGCCGGACAATGAAAGCGGACAAAGCATGCATCGACGTGGCGGCGGGGCGCGCCCCCGCCGACCTCGTGTTCAAAAACGTCAACGTGGTCAATGTTTTTTCCGAGGAAATCATCACTGCAGACGTGGCGGTGGCGGGCGGCGTGATTGCGGGCGTGGGAAGCTACCGGGGACGGACAGAACTGGACTGCACGGACAAATTCCTGTGTCCGGGTTTCATCGACGCGCACATCCACATCGAATCCAGCCTTGCCGCGCCCTTTGAATTCGCCCGCGCCGCTACCCGCAGCGGCACCACCACCATTGTGGCCGACCCGCATGAGATCGTCAACGTATGCGGTGCACAGGCCGTACAATATCTGCTGGATGCAACGGAAAACCTGCCGCTGAACGTGTATCTGATGCTGCCCTCCAGCGTGCCCGCCACCCCCTTTGAAACAAACGGCGCGGATTTCACCGCCGCAGACATGGCCCCGTTTATGGCGCATCCCCGCGTACTGGGCCTGGGCGAGGTGATGTGTTATCCCGACGTGCTGGCCGCGCGGCAAACCGTACTGGAAAAGCTGGCGCTGGCCGCGGATGCGGGAAAGCGGGCCGACGGCCACGCTCCCGGCCTTTCTGGCAGAGAGCTGCAGGCCTATGCAGCCGCGGGCATCCGCACCGAGCATGAGTGCACCACCTTTGCAGAGGCTGCCGAAAAGCTGCGCGCGGGTCTGGCTGTGCTGGTTCGCGAGGGCAGCGCTGCGAAAAACCTTTCGGTGCTTGTAAACGGCCTGCTGGACAGCGACATGCCTGCCGACCGGTTCCTGTTCTGCACCGACGACAAGCATCTGGACGACATTGCCCGGGACGGCCATCTGCGATGGAATGTCCGCCAGGCCATCAGCCTGGGCATGAAGCCTGTCACCGCCATCAAAATGGCCACCTGGAACGCAGCCCGCGAATACGGCCTGCGGGACCTGGGCGCCGTGGCCGCGGGCTATCGGGCCGACCTTGTCCTGCTGGACAGCCTCAAGCAGATGACCGTGCGCGCGGTTTACAAGGACGGCCGGCCCGTGGAGGAGCGCTTTGCAGGCCTTGCCGCCGCCCCCGTACCCGATGCACTGCTGCATTCGGTACACTTTGAGAACGTGGCTCCTGCCGACCTTGCGCTGCCCGTCGCGGGCCCGGCCCATGTCATTGAGATGGTACCGTACCAGATCGTCACGCGTCACGCGGTGGAGGAGGTTCCTTCGGAAAACGGCTTTTTCCGGCCCAACGCCGTTTATACCAAACTATGCGTGGTGGAACGCCACGGCAAAAACGGAGGCGTTGCCGTTTGCCCGTTGAAGGGCTACGGCATCACAGGCGGAGCCATTGCCACCAGCGTGGCGCACGACAGCCACAACGTCATCGCGGCGGGAGACAACGACGCGGACCTCGTGCTGGCCATCAACCATTTGAAAGAAATCGGCGGCGGATATGTGCTGGCCGGAGGCGGAAAAATACTGGGCGCGCTGCCCCTGCGCGTGGGAGGCCTGATGAGCACCGCCCCGTGGGAGGAGATACAGGCCGGAGCGGGCGCCATTCTGGAGCGGGCAAAGGCCATGGGTATCCCGTACCATGTGGACCCGTTTACCAGCCTTTCCTTTCTGGCGCTGCCCGTTATACCGGAATTGCGCCTGACGGACCGCGGCCTGTTCGACGTAACTGCATTTTCCCTGGTAAAGGACTGATCGGATATGAGTGAAAAAGCACAACGCGCGAAAGCGCTGTTTCTGGAGGGCTATAACTGCGCGCAGGCTGTGGCCGGGGCGTTCGCGCCGGAGATGGGCCTTTCGGTAGACGCCGCGGCACGCCTGGCCAGCGGCTTTGGCGGAGGCATGGGACGGATGCGGGAGGTATGCGGTGCGGTAAGCGGTATGACGCTGGCCGCAAGCGCGCTGCGCGGCTACAACGACCCCAAAGCCGGGCTGGAGAAAACCGATACCTACGCGATGATCCAGGAGCTGGCCGGGCGCTTCCGGGCCGAAAACGGCAGCATCATCTGCCGGGAGCTGCTGGGCCTGGCCCGTCCCGAGGGCATACCGCAGGCCGAGGCGCGCACGCCGGAATATTATAAAAAGCGCCCCTGCCCGGAGCTGGTGGCGCTGGCGGCTCAAATTCTGGAGGAATGGCTGGCCGAGCATCCCGCCCGGCTGTAAATTCCGCATTCCCACCAAGTGCGGCAGTTTGATTTTGGTATATTTTACAATAATCAACTTATTAGACGATATAAATTTAACAATAATTGACAATTCGGGTGTTTGCACGGTACTATGAAGACAGGGAGGACTGTTCCTCCACTTTTCAAACAGAAAGGAAGAGTACCATGGCCGCATCCAAACCGCTGCTGCTGCTTGACAACGCATCCATGCTCACCCTGCTGCATCAGGGCTGTTTCCGTTTACAGGAGATCTCGTTCGAGGAAGTAAAAGCCATCCTTGAAATGCACGGCAGCCGTGAGGTCGTCCGGTGCTTTTCCAACGCCGAGATCGAACAGCTGCTGTACAAGCATCTGGACGTTGCCATCCGCAACTTCAATTACGCACCCGTGGAGAACATGGCGGTGGACCAGGACGCCATTGCGTTCCGCCTTTATGTCACGCCGTCGGAGACGCAGCCCAGTATCCGCACGGAGTACGGCAATGAGGCAACAAAGGTCCAGAACCTTTATGTGTACTGCCAGTTTCTCACACGGTTCGACCCCGATGCGGGGCCATCCGCTCAATAAGTTCCCGCCTGCGCCGGAGCCTTTTCGAAGGCTCCGGCGCTTTTCTTTGGCGGGAAATCTGCCGCAGGGAAAACAAAAATTTTTGACGGAGGGATTGACAACCGTCTTTGCGTGTTGTATAGTTAGTTACACAAGTAATGAACCACATAACCAAATAACCTTTGGAGGGAAGGAGCGCAGACAATTGAATGGAAACCTGAATGATTCCACCTCCATCTATCTGCAGATCGCAGCCATGCTGGAGGACAACATCGTGCGGGACCTGCTTTTGGAAGAGGAACAGGCGCCCAGCACCAACGAACTTGCAAAAGCGTTCAGCATCAATCCGGCCACGGCGGCCAAAGGGCTGAACCTGTTGGTAGACGAGGGCATTTTGTATAAGAAACGAGGGATCGGCATGTTCGTTGCGGCGGGCAGCAAACAGAAAATCATCCAAAAGCGCAAAGACAGTTTTTTTGAAACATATGTGAGGAGCCTTGTGGACGAGGCGCGCACCCTTGCCATCGGCAAGGGAGAGCTGATGGCCATGATTGAACAGGCCGCGGCGGACAAAACGTAACGGAGGGACAGGGACATGACGAACGGAGTATTGCAGGCCACGGATGTGGTCAAAAGCTACAACAAAAAAGAGGTGCTGCACAGCGTCTCGCTGACCATCGAGCCAGGCAAGATCTATGGCCTCATCGGACGCAACGGCGCGGGCAAAACCACGCTGCTCAGCATTCTGACGGCACAGAATACCCACGATTCCGGCCTCGTTACCTACAACGGGGAGCGCGTGTGGGAAAACCAGAAAGCACTGGACGAGATCTGCTTTTCCCGCGAGCTTTCGCCCATGCTGCTGTTCGGCCAGAACACACTGAAGGTGAAGGAATACCTGCGCGCCGCCGCACTGTACTACCCCCACTGGGACAAGGAGTACGCCGCACGACTGATCGAGATGTTCGGGCTGGACACCAAAAAGAAGATCTACAAGCTCTCCAAGGGTATGATGAGCATGGTCACCATCGTTCTGGCGCTGGCCAGCCGCGCGCCCATCACCATTCTCGACGAGCCGGTGGCCGGCCTGGATGTGGTGGCGCGGGAACAGTTCTACGATGTGCTTCTGGCCGATTACGCCGAAACGGGACGCACCTTCATCATCTCCACCCATATCATCGAGGAAGCCGCGGGCGTGTTTGAGGATATTATTTTTATCGACAACGGCCGTGTCATCGAGACAGGCAACTGCGAAAGCTTCGTGGCCCAGTTCCACTATGTTTCCGGCCGGGACGAGGACGTGGCCCGCGCCTGCGCCGGGCTGCAGGTCATCCACGAAGAGGGCCTGGGCCGCAGCCGCACGGCCTGCGTGCGCGGCAGCCTGGATACGCTGCGCCGCAGCGCAGACGGGCTGGATGTGGATATCAGCGGCGTGACGCTTCAAAAGGTGTTCGTCTACCTGACGGGCGGCCATAAGGAAGGGGAATAACGATGCTGCGTACCGTAAAATATCTGAGCCTGCTGGTAGTGCAGTTCATTGGCGCGCTGTTGGGCGTCGGCGCACTGTTCATTGCATTTTACGCCGTTTCCACGCCGCTGTCCGAATTTGAAAGCGCGGGTTGGCGTATCCTGGGCATGGCCTTCGCCTGCGGGATGATGTTCCCCTTTGTGCTGCAGGCCAGCCTGATCCAGTCTTACATGCCGCTGCCTCTTTCCATGGGCGTTACGCGCCGGGGCTTCTTCGCCGGAGCACAGGCGGCCAAGGTGATGCTGGCCGGAGGCATCGGCGTATGCCTGCTTTTGATCCAGCTCGCAGTAAAATGGATGTTCGGCGTGGACGCCCTGTTCACCGGTACGATGCTGGTGGGGCTGTTTGCCGTGCTGCTCCTCGGCGCGTCCGTTGGTGAAGCGCTGGGTTTTGTCAGCCTCCGCTTTGGGCGTGTGGGCATGATCGTATTTTTCGTACTGATCGTCGGCGGATGTGCGGTGATCGGCGGGATCATCGGCTACGCGGGTGCGGCGGGAGCTCTGGACGGCATGCTGGACGCGATGCTGCGCTTTCTTTCCAATGCGTGGGCGCTGGGCGGCAGCGCCATCGTTTTGGCCGTGCTGTTGGGCTGGCTGGATTGGCTCATGTGCCGCCGCATACCGGTAAAGGGGTGAGCATATATGTTAAAATCGATTAAACGGGAATTCCTGCTCAACCGGAACAGCCTGTGGCAATCGCTGGCTGTTTTGGGCGGAGCCTGGCTGCTTGGCGAGGCGCTTAGCCTGTGTATCATGTATTTCGCTCATGAGGAGGAGTATTTTTCCCTTGGCACTGTATTTGCAGCGATCATGCTGGTGATGTTCGGCGTTATTTTTGCGCTGTATTATTTCTCCTGCGGCTACGAGCAGGCGCTGACGATGAGCTGTACACGGCGCCGTTTTCTGTTTGGGATGTTCGTCACCGTGTGCCTGCAGTTGCTGTGCCTCGTCGGAGGCATAGTGGTTTTGACGCTGCTGGACCGCGGGCTGTATCTGCTGCTTTTCCGCGGCATGCCCATTGACGGGCCGGACCTTCTGCAGCCGGAGGCACTGCGCTGGGCCTGGGTGATTTTGCCGGCAGTTCTCGTCCTTGCCTGCACCGGGCTGTTTCTGGGCGCATGTATCCAGCGCTGGGGACGGCGGGCGCTGTGGCTGCTGTGGGCCGCGTATATGGCTGTTTTCCTGTTCGGCGACACCTTCACACGGCTGGCCGAGGGCGCGGGACGCGACACATTGCTGGGCCGTGCGCTGGGCGCGGTGGTGGACGTTCTGGCATTCATCCCCGGCGGTCCGGCGCGGGTGCTTCTGGCGCTTGCGCTTCTTACAGCCGCCACGGTTTCAGGCGCCGCTCTGCTGCTGCGGGGCAGCGTGCGCCAGACAGCATAAGCACAGCGCGGCGGCTCTGCGGCGGAGTGTCAAAAGCGCGCCGCATGCCGCTGCTGAAAAAGAGGAGGGCATCTGTGATGCAGAACGGTTTGTCATTCAAAAACACCATGTCCCGGGTGGGGCTTTGCTACTTTGTGCTGATGCTGGTAACACAGGCGCTCCAGCTGGCCGGCATGACACTGCTGGGCAGCCTGCTGGAGACGGGCTGGGGGCTGTGGGCGCTCTCCTATGCGCCGCTGTATTGCATTGCCGTCCCTGTTTTTATCCTGCTGCTGCAAAAACTCGTGCCCGGCACGCCCGGCACGGCGGGCAGCGCCGCGCTGACGGCGGGAGGATGGCTGCGCTGGCTGGTGCTGTGTCTGGGCGTGACGTATCTGTTCAATTTCGTCTCCCTCGGCATCACAGCTCTGCTGGGAATGCTTAAGGGCGGCGCGGTGCAGAACCCACTTGCCCTGATGCAAATGAACAGCAGCCCGCTGGCCACGTTTCTGTTCGCCTGCGTGCTGGCACCCGTGGGGGAGGAGTTTTTGTTCCGCAAGCTGCTGTACGATAAAATCGGCGGATACGGCGTCCGCACCTATGTACTGGTGGGCGCGTTCCTGTTCGCGCTTTTCCACGCCAATCTGTCTCAGCTTTTGTATGCCTTTGTGCTGGGCGCCGTCTTCTGCTACATTTACGCCCACACGGGAAAGCTGCGGTATACCATCCTGCTGCATATTGCCATCAACACCATCGGCACGATGGCGGCGCCCCTTTTCATACAATACGGAGGGATTTGGGGCACGGCTGCCGTGGGGATACTGGTGCTTGTGAGCATTGCGGCGGGCGCCGTGATTGCGGCGCGCAGGCGCTGGCGGTTTCCCGGTGCAGCACCCGCGGACGGCAGGGAAGGAGAGGGGGCGCAGCGCCCGGCCCACAGCTTTGGCCGTGCGCTGCGCACGCCGGGCATGCTGGCATACACAGGTCTGTGCGCGGCGCTTATTCTTGTGGTCACCTTTTTGACATGAGCGGTCCGTTCCGTGCAAAAAACGGAAAATAACGCGCGCCCCGCCGCATCCCGGTATGCAGCGGGGCTATTTTGTGCTATACTGTGCAATATCCGGGACGGAAAGTCCCGAACTTTGAAAGAAATATGCGAGGTATATCGTTTTGAAATTGATATCGTGGAATGTCAATGGTTTCCGGGCCATCCTCGGCAAAGGCTTCGCGGACATCTTCGAGGGCTTCGGCGCGGACGTCGTCTGCCTTCAGGAAACGAAGATGCAGCCGGGCCAGGCCGAATTTTCGCCGCCGGGCTATCACCAATACTGGTACAGTGCCGAGAAAAAGGGGTATTCCGGCACAGCCGTTTTCACCCGCATGGAACCGCTCTCCGTGCGCTACGGCATCGGCAAAGAGGAGCACAGTCACGAGGGCCGCGCCATCACGCTGGAGTTCGAGCAGTTCTTCCTCGTCAACGTCTATACGCCCAACAGCCAGAATGAACTGGCGCGCCTGCCCTACCGCATGCAGTGGGAGGATGATCTGCGCGCTTATCTGTGCGCGCTGGATACGGAAAAACCTGTGGTCTATTGCGGCGACCTGAACGTCGCCCATCGGGAGATCGACCTGAAAAACCCCAAGCAGAACATCCATTCGGCGGGCTTTTCCTATGAGGAGCGCCAGAAAATGACCGACCTTTTAATGAGCGGCTTTGTGGATACCTTCCGCGCGCTGTATCCGGACGCCGCGGGCCGCTACACCTGGTGGAGCTATTTCCGCCGCGCGCGGGAGACCAACGCGGGCTGGCGCATCGACTATTTCATCGTCAGCGAACGTTTGCGCGAAAAAATTGGCGACGCGCTCATTTACAGCGACGTGTACGGGTCCGACCACTGCCCGGTGGGGCTGGTCTTGGATGTGTGACGTACGCATATACTGTACGGCGGGGCGCGCCCCGCACCACGGACGCTGTGCGCCCGGAATAAGGGGGACTTATTTTGCTGGATTATCTTTTCGCGGCGCTGCTGGGCGTCATCGAGGGCATCACCGAATGGCTGCCCATTTCCAGCACCGGCCATCTGATCCTGGCCGATGAATTCATCCATATGTCCACATCGGATGCTTTTAAGGAAATGTTCGATGTAGTCATTCAGTTCGGCGCCATCCTTGCGGTGGTAGTGATTTTCTGGAGCAAACTGTGGCCGTTCCGCATCAACCGGGACGCCTGCGGTTCCGGTGTGTCCGGCCTGGTGGACCGCTACTGCCGCAAGGACGTGTGGGACATGTGGTTCCACGTGCTGGTGGCCATTGTGCCCAGCGCCGTCATCGGCCTGCCTCTGGACGATTGGATGACCGAGCACCTGCACAATCCGCCCGTCGTTTCCGCCATGCTCATCCTGTACGGCGTGTTCTTCCTGCTTATGGAAAGCACCGTGGGCAAGCGCCGCCCCCAGGTGCGGCGCATTGGACAGATCAATTACCGCATGGCTCTGTTCATCGGTCTGTTCCAGTTCCTGGCGCTGGTGCCGGGAACCAGCCGTTCCGGCGCAACGATCCTGGGCGCGATGCTCATCGGCTGTTCACGCACGGTGGCGGCCGAGTTCACGTTCTTCCTGGCCGTCCCCACCATGGCGGGAGCCAGTCTCGTCAAGGTCGTCAAGTTCCTGGCCGACGGCGGCGGCTTTTCCGGCTCTGAAGTGGGAATTCTTCTCACGGGCTGCGCCGTGGCGTTCGCCGTTTCCATGCTGTGCATCCGGTTCCTGATGAACTATGTGAAAAAGCATAATTTCAAGGTGTTCGGCTGGTACCGCATTGGTCTGGGCGCGCTGGTTTTGGCGTATTTCTATCTGCTGAAGCCCGCGCTGTAAGCCTCCGGTAAGCGCAAAAATAAAAGAACGCCCCGTTCCGGCTGAACGGGGCGCTTTTTTGTTACCGTTTTTCTGCAGGCGCAGCCTGCGGGTCCGCCAGAGCGCACTCCAGCGCCGCGATGCGCTGCTGCAGCGCCTTGATGTCCGCGTGCACCACGTCCGGATAGTCCCGCTGGTTCAGCTCCTCGCTGGAACGCGCCACCTTGCTGCCGTTCACACGCACCACGCAAGCCGGAATGCCGATGGCCGTGGCATTGGCGGGAATACAGGACAGCACCACACTGTTGGCTCCGATACGGCTGTTCGCACCGATGGTGATGGGCCCCAGCACCTTGCAGCCTGTGCCGATGAGCACGTTGTCTCCGATGGTGGGGTGGCGCTTTCCCTCATCTTTTCCGGTGCCCCCCAGCGTAACACCGTGGTATAGAGTGACGTTGTTACCGATCTCCGCCGTTTCGCCGATGACGACGCCCGCGCCATGGTCGATGAACAGGCCGTCTCCGATGGTGGCCCCGGGATGGATCTCGATGCCGGTGAAGCCCCGCCCCCACTGGCTGACCATACGGGCACAGAACAACCGTCCGTGCTTGTAAAACCAGTGCGACACCCGGTAGAACACCAGCGCGTGAAAGCCCGGATACAGCAGCATTACTTCGGCCAGGCTGCGTGCAGCCGGATCTTTTTTCAGCATGGACTTCGCGTCCGCCAAAAGGCCCATTCAAACCCCTCCTCCCGCGCGGCGGGCGATTTTCCCGCGGCACGTTTCTTCTTTTATTCCAAAACTCCGGCCCGGACGGGCCGCCGATGGGTTATAGTATACCATTCTTGTAGTATATACGCAAGA